>QMPN01000005.1 GCA_003648575.1 Bacteroidota bacterium | reverse complement strand
ATAGCACCGAGAACCTTCCTGAGCAAAAATGGAGCCTCCTTGATGATGCCGGAATGTACCGGTCCCGGGCAGATCACATTTACCCCAACATCAACCTCATCCCCATCCTTATTTAACCGTCGGGATAGCTCAGTAGCATAGGTGTTTAATATGAGTTTGTAATAACTATAATGTGAGATTCCTTTATTTACACCATAGTCTATGTACTTCCCAAATTCATCGTAGTCTATGAAGGAAGATCCCTGGTGTGAATCTGAAGAGATGAAGAGGAAACGAGCTTTGGGCTCCGTTGAATCATTATTCCTGCTGACAATTTTGTGATTTAATAAGAGTGTACACAGCATCACATTGGATAAGTAGTTTACCATGAACATCTCTTCCTGTCCGGAATCCGTTTTTCTCGCCTTGGGGAGTGCTACCCCGGCATTGAGAATGATGCTGTCGAGCGACACCTTATCTTTCTCCATCCCATTAATAAAGGCATGTATGCTGTCGAGTCGGCTCAGATCAAGGGTACGCACCTCAACATTTTCTGATCCACTCAGGGCTTTTACCTTTTGTAGCGTTTCCTCCTGCAACCTGCGACAGGTGCAGATCACCTTTGCACCTCTTTTAGCCATGTCAACAGCCACAGCAAACCCCAGTCCGGAGTTAGCTCCGGTAACCAGGCATGTCTTATTGTCGAAACGATCATCGTCTGTGAGTCGATCTGCGAACTCCTGTTTTCTGAAAAGGTCTTTGAATCCTGCCAGTGCTGCAACCAGCGGGTTATTGAATCTTCCGTGTGACATCTTCTTTTATTTTGCTGCAAATTACAACTATTAGCAGAAAAACGAATAAAATATCAATGCATTATTACAGCTTCAGCACCTTGATAGTTTCGAGTTCACTATTTCCAAAACCATGTTCTTTTGCCTTCTGGAAAGTGAGGATATCACTTGGATCCATTCCCAGCAGACTGGAGGCATACACATCCATGGCCAGGGGGTCTGAACCAATCAGGATGCGTCCTGGTGATGTCGTATCTCCAGGCCCACGGGGCCCATTGCTGATCGCACAAAGGCCTGCATCTACGATGCATAGGTTTGGCTTCCGGATCAGATTCAGGTCCGCAATACAACCTGCTAAGTATTCTTCCTTGGCATAGGTATATTCTCCGTCGGGAGAATGCATATACCTGTTGGTATCTCTTGATGAAACACCCATCAGTCCCTTTAAAACACCGGAATAAATTGTCCCGTTATGATGTTTGGCTACCGGAATATTAATGAATCTATCGGTTTCCATGAAGATCTTAAATACTTCTGCAGACTTCAATATTTTACCGTCGGGTATCTCAACCACAACACGTTCATCGCCATATATTACCTCCTCCAAAATTGGTTTCATCTGCTTGTAATACTGGCTCTCCTGCCAATAGTCGTCGCGAACAGGTTTGTAGCATACTATTTTTCCTGCTCCGGCATCCTTGCAGAGCTTCATCATACATAGCACGATGTCGGGATGAGTATAGAAGCCGGGATGCACCCATGGGCTGTTTGTTAGCAATCCAACCGTCTCGCCGGGTTTGACAATGGAAGCGACTGGCCCGAAGTAAGGCTCCAAAACCGTGTATAGGTTTTCCATAGGATCAGCAGAGGTGATGCTGATTATATCCTCGGTGTCTTCAGAAATATCTGCCCTTGCAAATTTTGGTATGATGGAGGCTCCAATGACTGTGCCACCCAATGCAGCGGATGACTTCAAAAAGATTCTTCTGCTGATTGATTTCATGATCAGTATTTTAATTCTTGATAAACTCAAAGATACTAAATCCAAAGCCTTATATCAAATCATTTACTAGCTTTGGGATAACCAAACGAACAATTTTTATGAAAAAAGCATTACTCGTTTTTGCGGGCAGCATGCTGCTGTTCTCATTCTGCATGACAGGCTACGGCCAGGACAAAAAAGAAAAATCACCACTCAATTCAGGAACGTTCTCAGGCTTCAAGGCCAGAAACGTAGGGCCTGCCATGAAATCGGGTAGGATCGCTGACATTGCCATTCATCCGGAAAACAATAATGTCTGGTATGTGGCTGTGGGATCCGGCGGGGTTTGGAAAACACTGAACTCCGGTACTACATGGACGCCCATATTTGATGGGCAGAAAGTATACTCTATTGGTTGTGTCAGTATCGACCCTAATAATCCGCATATTATATGGGTCGGCACGGGTGAAAATGTAGGGGGACGTCATGTCGGGATCGGCGATGGCGTATACCGCAGCGATGATGATGGTGGCAGCTGGAAAAACATGGGACTGAAAGAGTCGCAACATATTTCAAAGATATTGATCCACCCCGAAAACCCGGATATCATCTGGGTAGCTGCGCAGGGACCACTATGGAACAAAGGGGATGAACGTGGTTTGTATAAATCTGTTGATGGCGGAATAAGCTGGCAGAAAACCCTTGGTGACGATGTATGGGTAGGAGCAACCGATATTGTTATGGATCCCCGTGATCCTGACATATTATATGCAGCTACCTGGCAACGCCACAGGAATGTAGCGGCCTATATGGGAGGAGGCCCGGGAACAGCCATCCACAAATCAACCGATGGTGGTGAAACATGGGTCAAGCTTAAGAAAGGCCTGCCCTCAGGAAATATGGGTAAGATCGGTCTGGCCATATCGCCTCAGAAACCGGACATTATTTATGCAGCAATAGAACTCGATAACCGTACAGGCGGCATATTCCGTTCTGATAATCGCGGTGCTTCCTGGAACAAAATGTCGCCTACAGTATCTGGTGCCACCGGGCCACACTATTACCAGGAACTGGTGGCCAGTCCGCATGAGTTTGATAAAATATACTTGCTCGATGTCCGGACGCAATATTCAGAAGATGGAGGCAAGACATTCAGCCGCCTGAACGAAAGAGGGAAGCATTCCGACAACCATGCCATGGCTTTCAGGGAGGATGACCCGGAATATATGATCATGGGCACCGATGGTGGCTTGTATGAATCCTTCGACGGTACAAAAACATGGCGCTATATTGCCAACCTTCCGGTGACACAGTTTTACAAAGTTGCTGTGAATAATGCCTGGCCATTTTACCAGATCTTTGGAGGAACACAGGATAACGGGACCCAGGGCGGTGTGGCCCAGACCAACCGCCGGGAAGGGATCACCAATGCCGACTGGTTTATTATTTATGGTGGTGACGGGCATCAACCGGCCACGGAACCGGGAAACCCTGATATTGTTTACTGCGAATCGCAACAAGGCTATCTGGGCCGTGTTGACCTGAGCACCGGTGAAGCGGTAAGCATCAGGCCACAGCCACTGAAGGGAGAAAAGGCACAGCGCTTTAACTGGGATTCTCCCATACTGGTCAGCCCGCATTCACCAACAAGGCTATACTTCGCATCGCAAAGGGTGTGGCGCTCCGACGACAGGGGTGATAACTGGACAGCCATCTCAGGCGACCTGAGCAGGGACCAGGAACGATTAACACTACCGATCATGGAACAGACCTGGAATTATGACGCTACCTGGGATGTGGATGCCATGTCGCAGTACAATTCTATTACCTCTCTGACGGAATCACCTTTCAAAGAAGGCCTGATCTACGCCGGAACGGATGATGGACTCATTCAGCTAACTGAAGATGGTGGAGAAAACTGGCGGAAAATTGAAGTAGGCAGCTTGCCGGATGTTCCGGAGACTGCATTTGTGAACGATATAAAAGCCGACCTCTTTGATGAAAATACCGTTTATATTGCCCTGGACAATCATAAATTTGGCGATTTTAAACCGTATCTTCTAAAAAGTACTGACAGGGGAAACAGCTGGAAGTCTATGGTCGGTGATCTCCCTGAAAAGCACCTTGTCTGGAGGATGGTACAGGATTATGTTAAGCCGGAACTGATGTTTGCAGCAACCGAATATGGGATCTTCTTTACCATCGATGCCGGAGAAAAGTGGATCAAGCTAAAAGGCGAAATCCCGACTATCTCTTTCCGCGACCTGGTCATTCAGAAAGAAAGAAATGACCTGGTATGCGCTTCCTTTGGAAGGGGCTTCTTTGTATTTGATGACTTTGCCCCTTTGCGTGAAGTGACTGAGGAAAAACTGAAGGAAGATGCAAGTATGTATCCGATCAGGGATGCCTGGATATTTCCTAAAAAAATGGGAGCAGGCTCCCAGGGGGCATCACACTGGACTGCCGAAAACCCAACTTATGGAGCCGTGATCACTTACCATCTGGCGGAAGGCCTGACTACTAAAAAGGCCGAGCGTAAAAAAGAGGAAGGTAAGCTTAAGAAAGAAGGCGAAGCCCTGGTGTTCCCTGAATGGGAGGTTCTCAAAGAAGAACGCCTTGAAGAAAAACCAAAAATTTGGCTCACTGTCCGTGATGCTGAAGGCAATGTGGTTCGCAAGATAAACGGGCCAACGGGCAAGGGCTTCCACCGAATTGCATGGGACCTTGCATCCACTGGCACGGGCCCTATCGACATACATGAAAAGGATTCATGGACTCCCAGAGGCCCCTTTGTTATGCCGGGAACCTACTCTGTTTCCATTGCAAAAGAACAGTACGGAAAAATAACGGAACTGGCGGGACCAATCAATTTCGAGGTGATCAGATTGATTGAAGGGGCCATAAAGGGCATGGATCCTCAGAAAGTTGAAGCATTCAGGGAAGGAGTTCTTGAACTCAGAGAATCTATTGTTGCGGCAAACATCGTTTTTGATGAAGCAAAAAAGAAAGTAAAGGGCATGGAGAAAGCTTTATCGCAAATGGATGAACCTCCTGGTGTTTTATACGAGGAACTTTACGCAATAAAGTTGCAAATGGCCGAATTTGAAGAACAAGTATGGGGCGATCCTGCTAAAAAGCAATTAAGTGTATATGACTATCCTTCTGTCTATGATAGACTGGGTATTGCTTTCCGCGGAGTCTATAATATGACTTATGGGCCAACAGGAGCACAACTTGAAAGCCTGAAGATTGCGCAAGAACAATATGAGCCATTAAAGACTGAGCTGAAAGTGCTGGTTAATGAAGTCATACCTGCTTTTGAGCAGAAACTGATCGATGCCGGTGCACCCTGGATGAGTGGGCAACCGCTGAAGTAAAAAACAGACCTGGCAGGTCCCTGACCTGCCAGGTCTGTTTTCTATTCAATAATTAGCTTTGAAGTAAGTACTTTTCCTCCTACAAACATCCGTAGGAAATAAATTCCTGCAGGCAGATGTGTGACATCGATCTCCATATTGCTGAGATCTCCTTCCCGGAGGTCTATGATGGCATTGCCTGAGAGATCATACATCACCACCTCTTGAATTTTTTTGTTAGAGGTATTGGATAACATGAACTTGCCACTACAGGGGTTCGGATAGGTAGTGATTGCTTTCGATAGATCAACCTCCTCAATTCCATAATTATCTAATACCCTCATTGTAATTCGGGAAGTAATGTAGCCTTTGCTGATAGCTTCAACCACTGATTCACATCCGACCTCAGCACCATCTGCAGCAGCAAAGTAAACATTTGCTGTTGATGACCCTGTCAATATTGTAATGGGAGCGGGAACCGTAATGCAGCTTGGGTTTGAAGTGGAGAACGAAACAATAATATCTTCCTCCGGGGTAGGCATTACTTCAAGTTCTATCAGGACTGAATCATCCGGCAGTATAGTATTGAAGTAAGGTGTATTGATCACCAGCCTGTCGATTTGCCCGGTAGTGATCTTTACAACGGCTGAATAGCTGGGGTGGTCGGTAAAATACCAGAACTCAATATCCTGCCCTTTTAAAGAGCTCCAGTCACCAGCCCATGAGGCCGGGGCGATGAGCCAACTCCATTCACCTGTTGCCCAATCAGCGATCTGAATGAAGCCATCTTCATATCCACCTGTCGGAAACCATTCCATAGTACCATCTCCACCAGAACTCCATCCTTCGGATGAAGCATTAAAATTGCTCAAATATGTTGTTCCAACCTTCACCACATCAAGTCCGGCAGTATCGGGTCCGGAATGCATTTCAGTACGGACCCAGAAAGAGGTGACATTAGCAAGCACAGCATCGAAAGTTGTTTCATCTACGTTGAAAGTTTCAGCAGTTAGTGGGATGGTGAAGTGTTCCCATACATTTGCTTCAGCAGGCGGGCCATATTCAGCCGTGACCTCCGTGGGAGTGGATTGTGCCCCGGCCATAATGAAAGACATAAGGAAGAGAATAAATAAGAAAGTAGATTTTGATTTCATAATTAGGGGTTTTGGGTTAATACATAAGTGCTTCACAATGTGAAAATTCACGTATTTTCAAAGATAGTAAAATGATATGTGAAATGCAAGTATATGTAAGGAGGGTACAAGGTACAAGGTACCAGGTATGAGGAGGATATTCGAACTCAGAACTTTGAAATCTGAACTTTGAAATCTGAAATCTGAAATCTGAACTTTGAAAAATTATACCTGATACTTTGTACTTAATACCTGGTACTTACTTAATAATAACCTCATCAACGAAAAGCCAGGCCGGCTCACCCAGACCGGGATGCCAGTCGGGGCACTTGCCAATGTTGTATGCAATGATCTTGATATACCGGGCATTGGCATTGCCTGAAAATTCATACGTGTGTTTTCCTATTGTCAGGTCTTTGGATGATTGGCTAAAAGCTTTTTTGTCCAGAGGGTTCATTCTATCTACACGCTTTCCTGTCAGCACTTCGAGCTCGTATGGCAGAAAGATCCAGGAGGCCTGGTTGCTAAGAAAGCTGATCTCAATCCGGTTGAATTCAAGCTGTGCACCAAGATCAATAAAAACATCCAGATTGTCACCATGAAATCCCAGCCAGCTCTCATCTGAAAATTCGAGCGAGCCCATGAAGCCATCCGTCAGGGCAAATTCACTGCCACCGGGATACCTGTGACTGGGCTTATATTTAATATTATAACTTTTGCCTTTTGCCTTATGCCCTATTACTTCATCTTCTATCCTGATCCTCCCCGGTGACCGCTGGTCATTGCCCCTCACACCTGTGATCCTGTCGCCGAGAGCGATCCTTACACTATCTGCCATGGCAAGAAGTTCTTTTACCTTCTCAGGAAAATCAGCTGAGACATCAGTGCTTTCGCTCACATCTTTCCTAAGGTTATACAGTTCAATACCGGCCTTTCCACGTGCATAAGGTCCCGGCATTCCGTCTTTGCCCGGCTTCATGCCTGCATAGGAGCGGAATGTATGTGGAACGATAAGTTTCCAGTCTCCTCTTCTTACGGCATTCAGTCCTCCCTCATAATAATATATAAATTCATGCCTTGGATTGGCTTCATCCTCCCCATTGAAAAGGGGTAGAATATTTACTCCATCGATCTCCTTTTCAGGAAGCGGAGCCCCGCTGAGGGCAGCTATTGTTGGGAGGAGATCAATGCTTGAGGCCATCTTGTCCATGGTAATTCCAGCCTCGATCAATTCAGGGTAATACATTATGCAGGGTACCCGTACACCTCCTTCCCAGGAATTCCCTTTTCCTTCACGAAGTGGATAGGCCGAGCCTCCATGATTCCCAAAGTTGAGCCAGGGGCCATTGTCACTGGTATAAATAACGAGGGTGTTCTCATCAAGGCCTAATTCTTTAAGCGTTTCCATGATCTGCCCCACAGACCAATCGATCTCCTGCATCACATCGCCATACATTCCCTGATCACTGCTGCCTTTGAATTTCGGATCAACGGCAAGGGGAACATGCACCATACTATGAGCCAGGTAGAGAAAAAATGGGTGGTCAGGATTACTTTTGATAAAGTCGACAGCTTTCCGGGTATATATACCCGTTATCTTTTCTTGATCTTCCAGTGTATGGAAGTAATCAATAATTGAATCGTTTTCGATCAGGGGGAGTTCCGGGTATATGCTTTTAAATCCTTCATTCGTCCGCTGACCATCATATCCTACCGGCCACATATCATTGGAGTAGGGAAGGCCCAGGTATTCATCAAATCCATAATTTGTCGGATAAAATTCAGGGAGATTACCCAGGTGCCACTTACCAACCATACAGGTATTGTACCCTTGTTTTTTTAAGATGGATGCAATAGTTTCCTCTTCCCTGTTGAGCCCGGTCATGGCAAAAGGGGAGAGTGCCCCCCGGATCCCAACGCGCTGAGCATAGCAGCCTGTCAGCAGGGCAGATCTTGAAGCACTGCAAACAGCTTCTGAAACATAAAAACTGGTGAACCGCATACCTTCATCCGCCAGGCGATCAATATTTAGGGTTTCAAAATCTTCAGCGCCATAGCATCCCAGGTCAGCGTAACCCTGATCATCGGTGAATATAATAATGATGTTGGGATGAACTGCAGGTGGCTCGTTACAGGCAATCAGGATTGGTAAAGCCAGGGTGAAAATCAGGCTTTTTAATAGCAATGACCTCATATTAATCAGATAGATGTGCATACATTTTTTTCATTGTGTTGTTTGCAAGGCGGGATGCCATTTTTCGGGGAAGCAGACGGGTAAGGATCCAGTAATTGAAACGATTGGAAAAGCCCGGGATGAAGAGATTTTTATGTCCTAGTTTTTTAAGAGCTGCCTCAACCACATCATCAGGTTTCATCACCAGGGGCTTTAGATTGCCATACTGTGGGTTTGTTTTTAAATAGGCCGGTGTTGATGTGGCCCCGGCAATACATGCCATTACATCAATATGGTGGGATTTAAGCTCGTGGGAGATGCCTTCGGCCAGGTTCCAGGCAAAGGATTTGG
The DNA here is from genome assembly GCA_003648575.1 of Bacteroidota bacterium. The sequence goes on along the minus strand of QMPN01000005.1, from coordinate 22,693 downwards.
TAGCTGCATATGGAGCAACAAGCTGCATGCCTATCAGTCCCGCCAGGGAAGACATGAGAATGATACCACCGCCTTTATTATGGTGGATAAGGTGCTTCGAAAAAGAATGTACCAACCTAAGTTGTGTGTGGGTATTTATACCTATAAAGCTATCGAGTTCCTCATCGGTATGGGCAATGAATGGCTTGATTCTACTGAAGGCCGCATTGTATATCAGGAGCCGGATCTCAGGCCCTTTGCAATGCTCCATGATCTTTTTATAAGCATCCTGAGCCCTGAGGTCGATATGGATTGCTATGGCTTCAACCTTATATTCTTGGCGAAGCATTTCGGACAGGGATAAAAGCTTTTCTTCCTGGTGATCGACCATGATCAGGTTCATTCCCTTTTGAGCCAATGCCCTCGACCAAGCTTCTCCAAGGCCCTCTGCCGAGCCCGCAATCACAGCCCATGATCCGTATTTATCTTTTAAAGCCATAACTATATTTAACACAATATTAAGAAAAATCATGTGCACTCAAAACTGTTTATGATTATATTTGTGTACTTCATAAACCATTGTCAGTTAAATACTTTTTCATGATAGAGAACAAATTACTTATTCCGGTTGATTTTACTGCGGCAGCAGATAAAGCTGTTGAGTTTGCGGTATTCATGGCAAAAAAGATGCATTCAGATATCACCTTGCTGCATGTCTTCGAGGATGAAGGCATATCACTCGAAGAGTGTGAAGACAAATTAAATAAGATGGCACTGTCAATCAATGCTGACAAGGAGATCTATTGCGATTTTATTTGCGAAGCAGGAAGCATATTTGAAGTGATTCCTGAAATTGCTTCCAGGAGTGCATATCGAATGATGGCACTTGGGGCGCATGGCCGTAAAGGCTTGCGACAAAAATTCTTTGGCGCAGATATCCTGAAATTACTTAAAAGGATTCCAATCCCTGCATTGGTTGTGCAAGAAGGATCAGTAGTGCCGGCAGAGGGCTTCAAAACAACCATCTTTCCCGTCGGCAGCCACGATGCATACGAGAGAAAGATAGATGCTATGTATATCATTGCCGGCCTTTGCAACCCTGACATACATATTTATTCGATTAGCAAGCCGGGTTTTGAGCAAACCGATAAATTGCGTGAGAATATATTGCTGGCCGAAGAACGATTTGCTGAAAAAGGGCTAAACTATAAACGTATTGATGAAGATCAGAATGTTTTTTCCGTTGGCTTTGCTAAGCAAACCCTTAATTATGCCAATGCGCAACGAGCCAACTTGATCTCTATTATGGTCAACCCCACACAGGAAAATGCTTATTTCGCTGATTCCGATAAAGAAGCGATTCTTATGAATGAACATTGCATCCCGGTACTTTGCACCAGCGATGCAGAGGAGGAGGTGTGAGTTTTAAACAGCTGTTTAAAGTTGACTATTCCTTTCTAATTTAGTATCTTAGGGGGTATTAACCCAAACCCTGAGATCATGAAAAAAGTTTTTCTGCTGGCTCTTTTCCTGTTTTCTTCATCCCTGTATGCCCAGGAAACAGTTACACTATTCATCACCGATGGAAATGATGATGCATACCAGTTGTACCGCCATCCTACGTGGGAGAACCCCACGGGTGAAATGTTTGTTGATGCGGAAAAGCTTTTCGTCGGATACTCTTTTCCTGTCGGAGAAATGGGAATTAGTTATCACATAGGACTTCGGTATCAATCCGTGCCGATACCCCAGGGTTCAACAATTGAGTCAACATATATTCAATTTTATTCTTTTGAAGCCAATGACGATACCACCGGGATTATAATCTATTGTGAAAAAAATCCCGATCCTCTGCCATTTACAGGTGTTGAATATAATATCAGTGACCGGGAAACTACGAATCATGATGAATTTTGGGTTGCATCTGAGTGGCAGCCATTTATCCCGGGCCCAAACCAACTGACACATAATATCAGGGACATTGTTCAGGAAGTTGTTGATTTGGAGACCTGGGTAAAGAATAACCCGATAGTGTTCCTTGTTAAAGGGACAAATCCGGCATTTGGTGAGGATTATCCGAAAGCTGCCTGTTCATGGGAATATGGCGGAGAATTTTACGCCCCTGTATTAACAATTACATATACTGCACCTGCCTCAGTGGAAGAAGAAGATCTTGCAAAAGCATTGAGCATATTTCCAAACCCTGTAACAGATAAATTCACATTGTCATTCATTGATTTAAAGCAGGGCAAATATGAAATCTCCCTTTACGATCTGCATGGCAGAATAATTCATGAAATAAACACAGGCAATCTGACCTATGGCAATCATCAATTTGACTTTTCTGCTGCAGCGCTGAATATGCAAACAGGCATTTACCTTATAAGGGTTCATTGTTCCCAAGGCGATATCAGCCGGAAGATCGTGGTTCGCTGATCCGGCATCATTGAATTTAAGTTAGCTGATTAATTGTATTTTAGCTGCGCTAAAAAGCAGCTATGGAGCAATTGAAAAAAGCAATGAATGAAAAGCCCTGGGTACGCTGGGGTATACTGATCCTTGTGGGATTTATCCTTTCTGTAAACTATTACTTCTACGACGCTTTTTCCACCTTAAAGGACTTGATGACAAAAGAATTCGGGTTCACAAATACGGATTACGGTCTCTTTGTCTCCTTTTATTCCATCCCGAATACCTTTTTGCTGATGGCGGTGATAGGAGGGATCATCCTGGATAAGCTCGGTATTCGCCGAACAGGATTTATGTTTATATTCTTCATGGCTTTCGGAGCATTATTAACGGCCTATGGAGCCTCGAAATCATATTCATCGGGTGGTATCGGGTATGGCCTTATGCAATCTTTTCTCCCTTCATATTCCCCTGAACTGAAAATGATGCTGCTGGGGAGGTTTTTCTTTGGACTGGGGGCAGAAACCAGCATAGTTGTGGTAAGTAAGATCCTGGTGAAGTGGTTTAAAGGAAAGGACCTGGCACTTGCCTTTGGCCTGAAGGTGGGCTTTGGCAGGCTTGGCACATTTGCCGCCTTGCAATTATCTCCTGTATTGGCTGCTGACGGTGTGCATCTCGATACTGCTATCTGGCTGGCTGCCATACTGACGGTTACAGGTTTGTTTGCTTTTATGATCTATATGCTTTTTGATATGAAGCTTGACAAGCAGATAGAGCAAACAGAAATGAATAAGAGCACTGAAAAATTCAAATTTAAAGATGTCTTTGATCTGTTTGGAAACAGGGCCTATATGTATATTGCCATTATTTGTGTGACGTTCTATTCGGCTGTTTTCCCATTCAATGCTTTTGCGCCTGATTTCCTCCTGAATAAATTTGGAATGACCTATGAGGCCAGCGGACAGATTTCTTCCCTGCTGCCTCTTGGAACAATGATGTTCACACCCCTCTTTGGTTTTTTGATTGATCGATATGGCAAGGCGGCGTCAGCTATGATTATTGGCTCCCTGGTCTTATTGATGGTTCATCTCACTTTTACTTTTACTACCTTCACTCCTCATATCCCCATGATCTTACTGGGAGTAGCCTTTTCACTCGTCCCGGCAGCCATGTGGCCATCCATGGTCAGACTGGTGGATGATAAGCAGATCGGAACTGCATATGGCTTAATGTACTCAATACAAAACCTGGGCCTCTGGGGTGTGCCTCTGCTAGCTGGAATAATCCTTGACAGAACGAATCCTGCGGATGCAGAAACATTGAATTACACCCCAACTATGTTGCTGTTTATCGGATTAGGCTTCCTGGGATTAATATTTGCTTTATTGTTGAAATATCAGGATAAAAGGAAGGGCTATGGGGTTGACCTTCCCATGAACAAAAATGATTAGTCTTTTTTGCCGCCAAAATTAAAGGTGGCGCCAACATAAAGGCTCAGCGAGTTTATCATTGCCCGCATATTAGGTTGACGGGTTCCCTGCAGGGCTGCATTTTCATCATAATTATACTCGACTGGATCAGCAAGATTAACAATTTGTTTCAGCCCGTCTTCATAGCCAAAGGTGTACTGGATCCCTGTCATAAGATCCTGCCCAAGTACATTCCACGATAAGCCTCCCGAAAAGTGGTAATTGTCAACACCGATGTTCTTCATGACTTTCCCTACATCAAATCCTTGAGACTCGATGTTTTTGATATAATTAAAGTCAGTCCTGAACCCCGCCATCAACCAGAGATCGTCACTGATTACCCAGCTATATCCCAGCGCCAGGTTCACTACCGGGTTTGCACCGCTAATAAATGTTAACCATTCATTTACGGCTATGGAACTGGCAGCATGGTCGGTGGCCAGGTTAGGGTTTTCATCTGCTTCTACCATTTTGTAAGTATCCATTCCACCAAAGTACTCCGCTGTTGAATATAGAGATCTTTTTCTGTCCGCGGAGTGATATGTAAATCCAGCTGCGATAGACCAGGGCGTTTTATGATCTACTTTAACGGCCTTTTTATCCTGGTAGTCGCCAATGAAATAGTCTGGTAAAGGTAGCCCGGTATCAGGATCATAGATTCCAGATTGCCGTTGTCTTCTCGATACTCTTTTCCCATCTGAATAAATGCCTCCTACGGAGGGTGTGGTAATGTTTGCACCAATGCTTATGCGATCCCATTTGTACATGATCCCGGCTTTCCACAAAAGCCTGTAGTCATTGTACTTCACGTATTCACTTTCCTGATAATTTGCTGAAGTAAAATCGTTGCTTTGAGTTCCTGCAATACTATCCAGTGGGTATGCCTCAATGCTGAGGTCATAGCGATATTCGACCGACTTGATGGTGACAAACATGCTGATACCGAGGAATAATCTCGAGTTTACCTTCCATGACCACCCTCCTCCAATCCAGTCATCCCTGAATCGATTCTGTGTTTGCACAACGGCAAAATACCGCTCAAGTCCATCATATCTTGAAAGGATATTGATTTCCTGGTTTACTGACTGGGCTACATCAAGCTTGTAATTCTCATTGTTCAGCATGGCAAGCTCAAAGCTCATGTCTGAGCGTTTCTTCGGCTTAATCATGTAGGACAAGAAGCGGGGCTCCACCAAAATGGTCGACCATTTCAGGTCGATGCCATCTCCCAGGGCATTCTTGACGTTAAGAAATTTGAAAGAAAACAAACTGGCATGGACCGATAATTTTGATTCCTTGATCTCTGATATGCTCGCCGGGTTGTAATAGATTGCACTAGGTCCCGCACCACCACCTACTACTGCACCTGCAAGAAGCGAAGATTCCTCATTAAAACTCCTAACCCAGTGGTTGTATGATTGTGCATTTAGTTGGGCAAAACCAAATAATGATAATGTAAATAATATCGCTCCAAGGATTTTTTGATTCACTTATCCGGGATTTAATGTACGAGTATATCTGTTTGCCATTCAAATATAATTAATATTCAGCATTGGACACACCAGAATATTGATGAAATTCAATTTTCAAGAAATATACCGATTGATGATTAGCCAAAGTCGGAAACCTGCTTGAGCTTTTCCTTATCAATGATCTCAATAGATTTGCCAAAGATCTTAATGATCCCATCCTTGCGGAACTCCGAGAGCGTTCGGATCACATTCTCTGTTGTTTTGCCTATGAATTCAGCAATCTCCCTCCGGTTTAGGGGAAGCTCAAAGTAATCAGTCTCATAAATTTGATCAGCAAAAAAGAGCAAGATGTAGGCCACCCTCCCATGAATATTTTTTCTACGCAATGAAAGCGATTCAAGGATGATCATATCCGAAACACTACTCATCTTCTTCATAATGCTCAAGGCAAAATCACCATTGGTATGGATCATCTTCTTGATATCATCCAATTTGATGTTACAGGTGACAGAGTCCTCCAGGGCCGTTACCGAATAATTGTATTTATCATCAGAAAAGACACTGAGCAGGCTGACAAAATCAAAAGGTTTGGCAATCATGATGATCTGCCCCTTTTCATCAACTCCGGATTTGAAAAGCTTAACCAGCCCACTTTTGAGATAAATAAAGCTTTCAATAGGTTTACCCTCCTCCAGGATCACCTCTCCCTGCCTGAAAGGGCTCTCTACCTTGGTGTTGCACACAAGCTCGATGAGTTCGTCATCAATATTCTGAAAGAACAACTCCTTCAGGTCACATTTTTCGCAATCGCATTTATTCAGGGCCTCTTCCATGATTATTCAAGGCAATATTAATGATTAAAAGTATGATTTTTATCATGGTATGACAAATATCATATACGTTCCGTTGACTTTAGTCCTCGTTGTGTGATACTTTTAACAGATCAATAAAACGACATATATCAATTATTAATATTAAACGCTTCAAAAATGGAAAAGTTATTGATACTCGGAGGGGGCACTGCCGGTACCATGATGGCCAACAAGTTCAGGAAAGTCCTTGACAGGTCGGAATGGGAGATCACCATCGTTGATAAACACCGGACCCATTATTATCAACCCGGGTTCTTATTCATCCCTTTTGGAATCTATTCAAAGAATGATGTGATCAAACCAAAAGGTGATTTCTTCCCCTCCGGTGTAAATGTAATTTACTCTGATATAGATAAGATAGAAGGTGAAGGAAATGTAGTACATCTGGAAGGCGGAAAGATCTTGCATTATGATTACCTGATCATTGCAACAGGCGCAGAAACACGTCCTGATCAAACTCCCGGGCTTAGTGAAGGACTGTGGAGAAAAAAGATCTTTGACTTCTATACCATCGAGGGTGCTGTTGCCTTGCATAATTTCTTTAAGGATTGGGAAGGCGGGAAACTGGTAATGGCTATCTCTGAGATCCCTTATAAGTGCCCGGTCGCTCCTATTGAATTCGTTTGCCTTGCTGATGATTATTTTACTAAAAAAGGGATCAGGGATAAGGTGGAGATCTCCCTGGTAACTCCAATGTCCGGGGCTTTCACCAAACCTATTGCAACAAAAATGCTCAGCGAACTGCTGAAGGAAAAGAATATTAAAGTAGTACCGGATTTTTACATCGAAAAGATTGATAATGAAAAGCAGGCGGTGGTATCATATGATGAGCTGGAAGTACCCTTTGATGTACTGACGATCGTGCCTGTCAATATGGGATCCGAAATGATAGAGAGAAGCGGTTTGGCCGGCGACCTTAATTTTATCCCTACCGATAAAGAAACCCTGCAGTCGAAGAAATTCGATAACATCTTTGTGATTGGTGATGCAGCTGACATTCCCACTTCAAAAGCTGGTTCAGTGGCACACTTTGCAGGTGATATCCTGTTCGAAAACTTTTTGAATGCAATTGAGGGAAGACCACTCACGGCCAAGTTCGATGGTCATGCAAACTGTTACATTGAAACCGGATTTGGGAAGGGAGCCCTGATCGATTTTAACTATGATACCGAACCCCTCCCGGGTACATTCCCTTTACCCGGAATTGGCCCTTTCGGTTTGCTGAAAAACACTAAGATCAATCATTACGGAAAGATCATGTTCCGCTGGATCTACTGGCATATCCTGCTAAAAGGTAAAAACATGCCCATTGAGGCCGAAATGACATTTGCCGGCAAACGTGTACCCACAAAGCAATAATCATTATGGAGAAGAGTATTCAAACCCAGATAGACACATTGAACGATAAGGTTGATCTTATCCTTGAATATGTGAACCAGCAGCGGCTTAAATCACAATCAGTCGATGATTTGATTTCCGATGTCTCCATCATTGGCAAGGATATGTATGATTCGGCTGTGACGGAACTTGATAATAGGTCGATTGAACTGGATCCAGAAGATATCAAAATGATCGCCCTGAAGGTGATCAGGAATGTCAGGAATATTAATGGTGTGCTGGACACTTTCGAAAGCACGGCCGACTTTCTGAAAGATGCATCTCCCATTATGAATGAGATGATCATTGACCTCATCAAAAAGCTAAATGAGTTCGATCAGAAAGGGTATTTCGAGTTCCTTTCCGAAGCAGGAAATATCATTGATAATGTAGTGACACATTTTAGTCGTGAAGACATCAGACTGCTTGCGGATAATGTCGTTCCCATGCTGGAAACCGTGAAAAGCCTGACCCAGCCGGAGATGCTTAAATCGGTCAATAATGCTGTGAAGATATTCAGCAGAATTGAAATGGAGGCTGTTCCTGAATACTCAATATGGAAGCTTATGAGAGAAATGAACAAGCCAGAAATGAAACGGGCCATAGGATTCATGGTTTCCTTCATGAAGAACATGTCAAAACCCGAAAATGACAATCAATAACTTCTAAACTATACATAAAATGGAAAAAACAATTGCAGGTGTAAACATCACCTTGAATGACGAAGGCTACCTCACTGATCCGCAACAATGGAACGAGGATGTAGCAAAAGAGATTGCCGTAGAAGAGGGCATCGAGCTTACTCCCAAACATTTTGAGATATTGAGTTACCTCAGGGAACAATTCCTGGCCGGTGAAGGACTCAGTATCAGGAAGGTTGGGAATTCCGGCATTGCCAATATCAAAGAGCTGTACCAGCTATTTCCGGGCGGTCCACTGAAAAAATCATCAAGAATAGCTGGCATACCCAAGCCGGCAAGCTGTGTTTAATCATTAAAAATCTATTGATATGACTAATAAAGAAGAAAATCCCTTGAAAAAGGTATGTATCATTTGTGCAAAGGGCACAATCGAAGACGTATATGCAACCCTGGTCATGGCTAACGGAGCCGTGATGGAAGGCATAGAAGCAAAAGTGTTCTTCACTTTCTTCGGGCTTGATGCCATTACCAAGAAGCAAATGAAAAAGCTCAAAACTGCCACTGTAGGGAACCCTGCAATGAGGATGCCCGGTGGTCTGCCTTTTCCTACCCTTTTAGGTGTTGTTCCCTTCGTGGAAGCGGGTGTCTCCTGGATGATGAAAAAGGAAATGGATAAATTGGATATCCCCCCGGTGGGAGAATTCCTTGAGATGATCACCGCCGGTGGCGGAGAGATCTATGCCTGCAAAATGGCTGCTGAAATGTTCAAACTGAAAAAAGAAGACCTCTGGGATGAAGTCATAGACATCATCACCATCGGTGACTTCTACGCCATGTGTGGCGGACAAAACACGCAGATTATTTTTACATAAACGACTATTAAAAGCTATTCTTATGAACTTAATAAGATCAATTATCCTTTCCTGTTTCGCCATGCTGCTTGTTTTTGAAGCACAGGCTGAGGAAAAGGAGTACCCGCCATATTATAAGGTTGCCACTGTAAATGGCAGCATGAACGATGTTGCCAGGAGCGTTAAAACTGCCCTGGAATCACATGATTTTGAAGTGATCGGACAGTATAATCCCGGAAATAATGACAGCTTGGTGGTATTGTGCTATACCCGTAAGGACTTTGCCGATATCAGCCTGAAGTTTGAAGACAGGGGAGCCCTGGCAAGTGTCATGAAGGTTGGCTTGAAGAATAATGATGGCCAAATCGATGTGTCCATGATCAATCCCGAGTACATTTTTTATGCATATTTCTATGAAGGGATCGACCCATACATCAGCAAACTCGAAGCCATGGAAAAGGATGTAAAAACCGCTTTATCTGTCATTGGTGATGACTTCGAACCCTTTGGTGGGTTTGAGGAAAGGGACGATCTTGAAGATTATCGATACAAGATCATGATGCCCTATTTTACCGATCCTGTAGATTTGACCGAGTACGATTCATTCGAGCAGGGCCTATCTATAATAAGGGGAAACCTTGATGCCGGCATTGGTAATACTGTGAAGGTATATGAAGTTGTATATCCAGACCATAAGGTTGCCATATTTGGTGTAGGACTGCTTGATCCGGAAGATGGAGAGGCAGCCTTCCTGCCGATAATTGGAGCTGATCATGTTGCTGCCATGCCTTACGAGATCATCCTACAGGACAAAGAGGTTACCATGCTACATGGGAGGTACAGGATTGCCCTGCACTGGCCTGAACTGGGAATGGGAACATTTATGAAGATCATGAGTACCCCCGGCAATATTGAAGATTTTATGCTGGGCATTACAGAATTTGAAGAAGATTAACTACTAACCAAAAACAAAATATCATGAAAAAAGCAATGAAAAAACTATGGATTGGTGTAATGGCAATGCTTATTTTTTGCCTGGTATACCCTCCCGATGCCAGTGCTACCGACGGCTATTTCAGCAATGGGATTGGAACAAAAAGCAAGGGAATGGCAGGAGCAGGGATCGCATACATGAAAGGGCCTTTTGGAGCAGCTTTTAACCCTGCCGGACTTTCATTCCTCGACAAGAAGTGGAGTGTTGAGGTATCTGTTGGCCTGTTCAATCCGAACAGGAAATATACAGTAACAGGAGCAGCTACAACTCCAAATAACTGGGGATATATGGGGCCTGATGGCTTTGTTAACGATCCTCGTTTTATGGCTTTTGGCCTTGCAGAAGGTACAGTCGAAAGCGATAAGAAGTATTTTGTGATCCCGGCGATCGCCTTCAGTTATAAGATCGGGGAAAAGCACAACCTGGGGTTCAATTTCTATGGTAATGGAGGGATGAATACAACCTATGAGACCAAGACCTATTACAGTGAGATCATTGATGGTTTTGGGAATCCTATGCCTGACGGCAATCCTAACCCAATGGCTAATGTTACACAGCCTACGGGTGTTAATCTCCAGCAAATGTTTATCTCATTGACCTATGCCATCCAGTTAGGGAAACACAGCATTGGAGTGTCACCGGTTTTTGTATATCAGACTTTTGAAGCTACAGGCCTCCAGGCCTTCAGGGATATGGGCATGGCCGGTAATCCTATGATGCCGGTAGACCGTTCCCAATACGTAACTAATAATGGAGTTGATAATTCAACTGGTTTTGGTGTAAAGATTGGTTACCAGGGTGAATTATTCGATGGTTTCAGGCTGGGTGCTTCATTTCAGCCCAGGATCAAAATGTCGAAGTTGGATAAATATGCCGGTTTATTTGCTGAAGAAGGCGGATTTGATATCCCCAGCAACTGGCAGGCCGGTGTATCTTATACTATCGCAGACAAAGTTACCATCATGTTTGATGTGAAACAAATCTTTTACAGTCAGGTGAAATCGATTGCAAATCCCATGAACCCAATGGAAATGATGGCCCAGGTACCCAATATGGGATCAAGTTTTGATCCTGCTGACCCGGCTACCTACATGGTGCCTAATGAGCAGTTTGTTCCTTTAGGCGACGAAAATGGTGCTGGATTTGGCTGGGAAGACATGACCGTATTTAAACTTGGTGTTGAAGTTGCCTGTGTAGATACATGGCAGTTCAGAACCGGATTCTCATATGGCAAACCGCCTATTCAGGAATCAGAGGTTATGTTCAATATTCTGGCACCTGCAGTGAATAACACCCATCTTTCTCTTGGTTTTACAAAAGAGATCAAAGATCATGCTCTGAACTTTGCTGTTACGCATGCACTGAATAACACAGTGTCAGGACCCAATCCTTTTGATCCTGCACAGACTATCGAATTGGAAATGAATCAATGGGAGTTTGAATTGGGATTCAGGTTCTAAATCAACCCTCATCTTTTCATAATTTAATCGTTTAAATTCCCTTGGAGGCCAATTTATTGGCCTCCTTTTTTAGCTGGTAGTGTGAACATCAAATAATTTTGTTTGTTTATATTTGTCGTTGAATATAATGATACAATTATGAGATTGAGATTTACTGTTTTAGCCATGTTATTGGGACTTTTTCTGCTGTCAGGGAAACCTCTTATAGCACAAATCGACTCATTGATCATGAATACCGGAGAGGCTCTTGTGGGTGAGGTAAAAGAACTAAGGCAAGGTGTTGTGACAATAGAAACGGATTATAGCGATAGCGACTTTAAAGTAGAATGGGATAAGGTGAATTATATCCACACTGAAAGGAATTATATTATCTCCACGTCGAATGGCGACCGTTATCATGGTACACTGATCTCTTTAGAGGGAGACGCGACCAAAGTAATTGTTAATGATCTGGAGCATGGCCCTTCGACTGTAAATATCATCGATATTGTTCACCTGAAGTCGGTCGACAACAACTTCCTCAGCCGTATCGACCTGCTGATGTCAGTAGGATATACGTTGACCAAGGCGAATGAAAGCCATCAGCTTAGTGCCAGGATCAATGCCGGATACTTGTCGAATAAAATTGCTGTAGACTTGTATTTCAGCGCAGTTAGGAGTATACAAAAGCCTGACAGCATCACTATAAGTACTAAACGTACTGAAGGGGGATTAGGATTCAGGTTCTTTATTTACCAAGACTGGTTTGCACTGGCAGGCGTTGAGTTCCTGCAGAGCTCGGAGCAGAAGTTGAACCTCAGGTCACTAACCAAAGCGGGTATTGGGAACTATATTTTGAATACTAACAGGATGTATTTTGTCCTGGCCGGGGGGGCTGCATGGAACTATGAGGATTATAACGATATTACGATTGAAGACAGAAGTAGTGCGGAATTATTTGCAGCGATTGAATACAATATTTTTGATATTGGTGACCTGGATCTTAAAACGAGCATTGTCGGATACCCCAGCTTAACTGAGAGCGGCCGTTTCAGGACCGACTATTCCTTCGATCTGAAATATGAGTTTCCGCTGGATTTCTTTATTAACCTGGGATTCACCCTGAATTATGATAATATGCCGGTTGAAGGAGCTACCACTACGGATTATGTATTGCAGACGACCTTTGGCTGGGAACTGTAAAAGGTATCGATTGCTGATTCAACGATTTTCCTTTTTATCCTTTGTACTTTTTTGCTTGTCCAAAAATTGCCTGTCCCGAATGAAATGAGGGATACCAAAAAAAGACATCCCCGGTCAAGGTTTTCACCCCGAATGCTCGGGATTCAAACTGCGCCCGGGTCATTAAATGCTTTGCATTTATTTGAATACTGCCTATAGAGGAGAAGAAGGGACTGGCCTCATGAAGTTTTGGTAGTATTTCAAGATTTCATGAGTGTTAAAAATTACCCTTGTTTGACCCCGAGTACTTGGGGGAGTTTGGGTGATTTAGTGAGGGAAATCGTAGAAAACAACAAAACTTTATGCAGCCTTGATCTTTGCGCCTACGCTGAAGCTTCAGCGCAAGCGTTTGGTGCTTTTCTATCAAGGGAAAAGCACATTAAAGCAATAAATACATATATACTTTGAATTCCTTAAATTTGTATTAAAATAAACCAACAGATATGAAAAAATCTATAGTCCTCATTTTAAGCTTACTCTTCACCTTACTGGCATACAGCCAGGAAATACAATATGAAGATGTAGTATATCTAAAGAACGGATCGATCATCCACGGGATGATTATTGAACAAATTCCGAATCAAACAATAAAGATAAAGACTGCTGACGGGAACTTGTTTGTATTTGAGTATACCCAGATCGAAAAGATTACCAAAGAGGAGGTTCCTCAAGAATATCAGCCCAAAGAGCAGAAAGCCGCGCCGGCAAGCCCATATGTAGGGAAGGAAAATGGATTTGAAGGTACCGTTGATCTTCTTTTCGCCGTACAACTTGAATGGGGAGAACCTGTTTTAGGTATGCACTTCATTGGCGGTTACAGGTTTATACCGCAACTTTACCTGGGAGCAGGGACCGGAGTTGAGATTTATTCCGAAGAAACCATGCTGCCTCTGTTTGTACAGGTCAGGACAGACTTTGTAAAGGCAAAGGTAACGCCCTTCTTTTACGCAAATGTTGGATATGCTTTTGGCTGGATTAATGGAGAAGAAGGCTCTGACTGGGGAGGCGTTTTTATGGAACCGGGCATCGGCTTCAGGTTTAATATTGCTGAACATTTCGGACTGAATATTTCTTCCAGCTTTAAGTTTCAGCGGGCTTATTATGCCGACTATTACTATGCTCCCTACTACTCCCAGAACTATCATGATGCCCGTATCCAGGAAACCTACCGGCTCTTTACTTTCAAGGTTGGATTTTCATTTTAATATCAATCCGGCCTGAATTTTGAACAATTAAACTATAGTATTGTATTATTCATATTGTTCGAAGAGTTTTCTTTGCTTGAACAAAAATTCATTTTTTAGTTTTTTAAAATATATACCACATCAATTAAATAGGATCTCATATGAAAAAAATCAAATTACTCTTAATCGCAATAATTTTCCCAACTTTAATATTCGCCCAGGGAGGCGTTGAAATAGTGCCCTTTGCCGGATATATGTTCGGTGGAAGTGTGAAGTATTATGAAGGCAAGCTAAAGATCGAAAATGGTATGAACTATGGAGTTTCCCTCCTGGTCCCAATTCATAATTTTCTTGATGTTGAAATAAATTACACCAGGATGCAGAGTAAGGCCTCTTTCTCACCATACTATGGTTATCCGAACCTGGAATATAATGAAACAAACCTGGCAACTAACTACATACAGGTGGGTGGTATAACGAAATTCTACTCGCAATCAACCCAGGTAACACCCTTTGGTTCATTATCGCTTGGAGCTACATGGTTTGTTCCCGAAGTTGCATCATTCAATACTGTATGGCGTTTTTCTGCTGCCGTTGGCCTTGGAGTCAAGATTATGCTTAGTGACCGGATCGGGATCATGTTGCGCGGACGACTGCTGATGCCCATGTATTTCGGAGGAGTTTATATGTATGGGGGATCAGGAGGGTCCGGTGCCGGCGTTAGTACGGTGGTTGCTCCTTTGCAGGGAGATTTTAATGGTGGCCTGATCATAAAATTAGGAGGCAATTAGACCTCTTAGTACTATCTTTGCTGTTCTATGAAAACAAAGATAGAGCTTGATACCTGGAACAGAAAAGAGCACTTTGAATTCTTCAAGAAATTCAGTGAGCCATTCTATCATCTCAATATGAATATAGAATGTACTATCGGACTGAAAAGTGCTAAGGCCAGGAAGGATTCGATCTTCGCATGGTACCTTTTCAATGCCATGAAGGCAGCCAATATGGTAAAGGAATTCCGGTACAGGATAGAAGAGGAGGAGGTGTTTGAATACGATCTTGTTCATGCTTCTCCAACCATCAGCCGTGAGGATGGCACTTTTGGGTTTGCACAGATCAATCTTATCGAAGATTTTGGCTTGTTCCAAAGTGAATTGGAAAAGGAGATCGAACGAATAAGGGGATTGAATGGCTTGTTTTCGGCATCGGAGAGACCTGATGTGATCCATTATTCCGCTCTGCCCTGGTTCAGCTTTACTGGCCTGAGCCATCCACGTAACTTTGGTGATGGGGATTCTATTCCAAAGATCTCATTTGGGAAAATATTTGAACAAGGCAACAAATCATACCTGCCACTCTCTGTGCAAGTGCATCACGGACTTGTTGATGGGTATCATGTGAGTTTGTTCGTGGAAGCCTTTTCGCATTCCCTGAATGAATAAGCTTTAGCGAGGGAGGGATTTTGTATTTTCTATGTGCTATTTTTAATAAAACAGTAGTTACAGCAAAAGGAAAGGTTTGAATAGAACGATGTGGACGGTGATAAATGGCACATGTCTCATGAAAAATGATCAATAGAACATGATTGACTATCCATCAATATTTTCCCCAACATAATGAATCACCACCCTGTTGGTGATGCCCTTCTTGGTAATTGGGTCGCTTGCTACAATGATGATAGGGTCTTCTTTTTCAGCCCATTTATTGTTAAGCAGTATCCGGTCTACTTCTGCGATGAACTTACTCCCTGACTCTGGCTGCTTCATATAGAAAGGTGTAATGCTGTATAGTACCGACATCTGCCTGAGCCTCCTTTCATTTTCGCCGAAGGCGATCAGGGGAACCTCCATTCTTTGCTGCGAAAGGAATACGCTGCTTCCACCCGAATGTGTCCAGGTCACGATGAATTTTGCATTCATGTCGCGGGCCATCTGGTGCACCCCCCTGGCAATGGCAGCTTTGCGATTGAGGGGGCCTTTATATTTGATTAGTTTCTCAGCTGAATTATCGAGGCTTTTCACGTATGCATTGGTTTTTGCAGCAATACGGTTCATCATCTTCACTGATTCAACGGGATATTTCCCTACTGCTGTTTCACCTGATAACATCACGGCATCGGTCTTGTCGATTATAGCATTTGCTACATCAGAAACTTCCGCCCTGGTGGGAACCGCTTCATTGATCATACTTTGCAGCATCTGTGTGGCCACGATCACGGGTTTTCCATGCTCACTGCATTTTTTGATGATCTGCTTCTGGAGGATGGCCACTTCTGCCAGGTCCATCTCAACACCAAGATCACCCCGTGCTACCATCACCCCGTCAGTTTCTTCCAATATTTCATCGAGATTATCGATGGCCTGTGGTTTCTCGATCTTACTGATAATAGGGATATATCTGTCGTCAAAGAGCGCTGAAAATCCCAGGTCACCACCGGTTTTGCCCAGGCCTTTTGGCCTGGCAGCAAGATCAGTAAGGAGCTTTTTCAACACTTTGATATCCTTTCCACTGCGGACAAAACTCAAAGCCAGGTACTCAAAACCATTCTCAACAGCATAAGAGACACATTTAAGGTCCTTATCCGTCAGGGATGGTACCGTAAGATTGCTGTCGGGCAAATTAATCCCCTTACCGGTGCTGAGAAGGTTCCCTGATTTAACCAGGCAATGCAATGCAGCATCTTTTCCATTTCCGCTTTTCTTTATGCATTCGAGTTCAATATTTCCATCGTCCAGCAAGATCTTTTCACCTTTCCTGGCTTCGTCAATAAAGGATGGTAAAGTGGTTGAGAAAGCGTGATCATAGCCGGTTGATCCCCCAACAATTTCATTTTTAATGAACTTGATCTTATCACCTTTTTTTAGCTGCATACCGCCATCAATCACCTTGCCCACCCTGATCTTTGGGCCGGAAAGATCGCCAAGCATGGCAACATAAATGCCTGTTTGCTTTTGTACGCTGCGGATGTTACTAATGAGCTTATCATAGTCGCTGAAACTGCCATGTGAAAAGTTTATCCTGAAAACTCTTGTTCCGGCTTCGATCAGTTTTTTAATCGTTTCTTTATCAGAACTGGAAGGTCCCAGTGTGGCAATGATCTTGGTAATGAGAAATTCGGTTGCGGGCATCTTATGTGTGTTGTATACTGTTATAATGAAGGACTTACCAAGCCAAAGCTGGCTTATCCGATATTATATAAAACCTTCAGGTTTTCATGACCTTGTCGAAATCTATCTGCAGACCGATCAATTTACCGGTTTTAATTTCAAGGATCTGTTGAAGGTTCATGTGATAATAATACTTAAAAATTTAGTTTGATCCCGGCATCTTTGGGATTTTGTGTGCTCATAACTATCTCCGTCTTATACTCCTGTGGCACCTGATCCCAACTGTTGTAAAATTTACCGTTGATATAATAGCGGTCAGTATTAACTTGTTTTTTTACCATCGACTGGTCGCTGCTAACACCATAGGTATATTCCGGTGGGGCGGTACCGGCTGCATTGCCATCGAGGATCAGTTCCATGGTTCCATCACCGTCCATATCGGCGCGTACCCAGTTCAGCTCCAGTATCCTGTTATAGGTTCCTTCAGCGATCATTTTATGGATCTCTTTGTTGAAAGCTTCGATAATAGTCTCAGCCTGTTCGAGCTCTCTCCGCAATGCAAAATGAAGCGATTTTACCAGCATCGGCGTCTGGCCGATCTCCAGGTGTTCCGTAACATCATTAACCTGATACTTTAGCAGGTACTGGATAAGTAAAGCATCCACCAGCATATAATCGATTTCTGATGACAGTAAACGCTCCAGGTTTTGCTGGTCATTATCTCCCGTTACCAATTCAACCTGGTCAGAGTTGATATTTATGCCATAAGAATAGTCTTCTACAACACCGATCTTGTTACCATCGAACTCATTAAAGGTGGTGGCGCTTACATCACTGCCTTTCCTACCTACGAGTACTAACTGATTTTGGAGATAGGCTTCCGAATACAGGTACTTTTCTTCCCGCTCCTCACTCAGCCAGAGTGCAGCACTGCCATCAAAGTCGCCGGCATCAATACCTTTAATTGCTTCGGCGAAGTCCAGGATCTTATATTCCGTCTTGATGCCGATCCGGATCAGCGCTTCTTTAACGAGGTCCAGGGCACAAGCTTTCTCTGCCTCTATATTAGTGAAAGGGGGCCAGACATCCGATGCCAGCTTAAGTTCCGTAGTTTGAGAAAATACACTGAAAGAAATAAGCAATATGATTGAAAATATTAGTTGTTTCATGTTCTTATAGGATAAATTGATTTGTATTATTTCAAAGATACGAAATAAGATTGCGTTTCAAATACTTAGTTATATAAAACAACTTGGCTCAAAAGTTGTTATACCTTTGATTTCAATTCATAATTATATAGAGATGGTAAAATATATTTTTAGTACGCTTGCTGTATTCTTATTCGGTATTTTCCTGCTGCCTGCTCAGGATGATGAAACACAATTAGCCTGGCCCAGGGAAATAGAAACTGAGAAAGGGTCTGTGATCACATTGTATCAACCCCAGCTCGAATCATTTGAAAATAATATCCTTATCGGAAGGATGGCGATTTCGGTAAAGCCCACAGAAAAGGAGCTGATTTTCGGGGCCATATGGTTTTCTGCCAGGCTTATTACTGATCTGGAAAACAGGATTGCGGTTCTGGATGAAATGAATATCACACAAACACATTTTCCGGATGTTGAAGAAGATAAGGTTGAACAATTTGCCCGTATGATGGAAGATGAAGTAGAGGGATGGGATGTTGAGATGTCGCTCGACAGATTGCTTGCAAGTTTGGAGGTGGCAGAAGTCTATCAGAAACAATCTGTTAATCTGAATAACTCTCCGCCTATGGTATATTTCAGGACCAGTCCTGCTACCCTTGTTTATATCGATGGTGACCCCATTCTGATGGATACTGAAGAGTCAGGGATTAAATATGTTGCCAATACGCCTTACTTCCTTGTAAAATATGAAAAGGACGGAAATTATTATTTAAAAGGTGCTAAATGGTGGTATACTTCAAGCCAGGCAACAAGTGGATGGGATGAAGCAAAGAAGGTTCCCAACAAGGTTAAAAAACTGGCTGATAAAACGATTGATGATGAAGGTATCGAACAAGATTCCGTTCTCATGGTTATGGATGAGGCACCTGAACTTATCATTACAACTGAGCCGGCCGAACTTATTTCTACAGATGGTGAACCAAAATATACCCCTATCGAAGGAACTTCCTTGCTTTATGTAGATAATACGGAAAACGATATCCTGATGGATATTAATAGCCAGAATCATTATATCCTCCTCGCAGGGAGATGGTATATTTCAAGGACACTTCAGGATGGGGACTGGACTTTTGCCGAACCAGGTGAACTTCCCGCTGAATTTGCTGATATCCCGATCGAGAGCCCTATGGCGAGTGTCAGGAACAGTGTACCTGGAACAGAAGAGGCCAATATTGCAGTACTGGAACAAACCATACCCCAAACGGCAACCATCGACAGAAGTACTGCTACAGTAAAAGTATCCTTTGATGGCGAACCCCAGTTTGAAAAGATTGAAGGTACCTCAATGTCCTATGCAGTAAATTGTGATATGAGTGTCATCCTTGCTGATGGGAAGTATTATTGTGTGGACAATGGAATCTGGTTTGAATCGGCAAATGCAAAAGGACCTTATACCGTGAGCATCGAAAGGCCTGAAGGTGTCGAAGACATTCCTGCCGAAAACCCGGTTTACAATGTGAAATACGTTTATATATATGATTACACTCCGGAAGTAGTTTACGTGGGCTATACACCCGGATATACCTGTTCTTATGTATATGGTGGTGTGGTTGTTTATGGTACCGGCTATTATTACAGGCCATGGTACGGTCATTACTATTATCCACGCCATGCTACCTGGGGATTTGGAGTACACTATAACCCCTGGACCGGCTGGGGATTCTCAGTTGGGATTAGCTTCGGAAGACATTATGGACGCTATGGCATGTGGGGTCCGAGGGGGTATAATCGTGGATACAGACATGGCTATAACCGCGGATACAGTCGTGGGTATAACAGGGGATATTCTCAGGGGGCCAAACGAGGATATGCCGCCGGAAAGAGCTCCTCAAACCGCAATGTTTATAATAACAGGTCCAATGGAGTAAAATCGACCGGTGTGAATCAACGGCAGACTGCACAAAATAATGCAGCAAGGAATCAGGCTGGAAATACAGGCCGCCAAACGCAAGCTCAAAACCGGTCCACACAACCCAATAATACGAATGCAGGCAGGGGGTCAACCCAGGACAGGTCACGTGCTTCAAGCCAGCAAAACAATGTTTATTCCGACAGGAATGGCAATGTGCAACGACAGAACAATAATGGTAGTTGGGATAGCCGGTCAAACGGACAATGGCAGCAGCAACAATCTGGAAACAATCACTCACAGCAGAATACCCAGCAGATGAACAGGGATGCCCAGTCACGTCAGCAGGGTTCCCAGCGCCAGAGCAATTATAATTCAAGTAGAAGCACACAATCCAGGTCAAGCGGGGCATCCAGGTCTGGTGGCGGCGGATCTAGAGGTGGTGGCGGTGGCCGAAGAAGATAACTCTACTTGCATTTAAAATGTATGTGTAGTATATTTATCCTTCAGACGGGAATAACTTAATCAGTATTTGTTTAACCCCAAACCCATGCATTATGAGAAAATCATACTTGTTTGTTGTTATTATGCTGTCATCATTTGTGATGTACGGCCAAAGCGTTTTGCACTATGAATTTAATAACTCCCTGACGGATGTGAATGGAAATGGTCCCGAATTAACAGTCCTTGGAACGGACGGTGTATTCGTTCAGGACACCTTACTTGAGATAGGTTCAGCAGAGAAAAGGGTGTATCGCTTCGAAGCCAATTCCGGTTTTCAGTTTGATAATACCGCGGCGGGCAATTTTTTAGGAGAGCAGTATACGATCGAGCTCTATTTCGTATTTGATTACCTGGACAGCTGGAAGAGAGTGGTAGACTGGAAAACCCGTACTTCCGACAATGGTGCGTATGTCTATTATGGAGAATTGAATTTCTATCCATACCAGTACAGCGCAGATGCCCCTGTGCTTGAAAATGAGTATACTTATTATGTAATCACCAGAAACGCGGATTCACAAGAATTGATCATATACGCAGATGCAATTAATCAAATCTCGTTCATTGATACTGGCGGGGATGGATTGCTGAGCACTGATAATATGTTGAATTTCTTTCATGACGACCTGGTTGTACCTAATGAAGCCAGTTCAGGCGCTGTGGCCATGTTAAAGCTGTATAATTATGCATTGGATTCAGCAACGATAGTGCAGAAATATGAAGACCTGGCCGGTAATGTATTTGCTGTCAATGAGAATCGAAAAGAAACGGTTTCTATGAATGCATTCCCCAATCCTGTATCGGATAATTTCACGCTTGATCTGAGTGGTTTTAGCGAGAATGAAAAGATAAATATCAGTGTGGTGAATGTAATTGGAATCAAGGTGTTGCAATTTGAGCATTTTGCCGGTGCAAATGACCGGATCAGTGTCTCGGTTAGCAATCTTCAGTCAGGGATCTATTTTATACAGGCTGAATCTCAGGGACAACTGGCCACCAGGAGGATAATGATTCAATAGCCGATCAATCAGTTTACTTTATGCCTTATTCTGGACGAAGTACATATCAATGGCCCCTTTGTTTTTGGCATCGATTTTCCCCCGGTGTATACATTTAAATCTGCTCTTTACCATTTCATAGGTGGCAGATGAAATATTTACCTTTCCGGCCTCGGAACCTGATTCTATACATGAAGCTATGTTAACGGTATCCCCCCATATGTCGTATTGAAATTTCTTGGTTCCCACTACTCCTGCAATGATTGGACCTGTATGTATGCCTATGCGAAGATCAAAGTAGGGCTTTCCTTCTTTAATTCTTTTCTGTTTCAGCCTAAGCATGAAATTCCGGATCTCCAATCCGGCATTCACTACATCGAAAGGATTCGTTTCATTTGCAACCGGTAAGCCACCGGCACACATATATGCATCACCAATGGTTTTTATTTTTTCTACCCCATGCCTTGAAATAATTTTATCAAAGGCTTTATAGCAAAAGTCAATCTCATTTATCAGTTCCTGGGCCGACAGTTTTTCGGCAATCTTGGTAAAGCCTTTGAAGTCTGTGAACATGACTGTTACAAGGTCGAAATTCCTTGCTTTTACATAGCCCTTTTCCTTTAATTCAGCGGCCGTTTCAGCCGGGAGGATATTCAGTAACAATTCCTCTGAACGTTCTTTTTCCTTTTTAATGGTCTCTCTTGACCTTCTGATATATCTTAAGCGACTGTATAATCCGGCAGACAGCAATAAGACCGCAATCCCACTGATGAGGAAAATGTTTCGCTGTTTGTTTTTTCGGCTGACTTCTTGCTGATGCACCATTTCCACCCGAATAATTTCCTGTTCTTTCTGCAGACTGTCCTTTAACATAATCTTCTTGAATTCCATTGCCTGAAGATTATGCATGGTTTCCTCTGATTTCAGTTCATGCTCCAGTTGAATCATATGCTCATGATATTCAAGTGCGAGCTCTGTTTCCCCTCGTGATTTGTGAATTTTATACAGGCATTCGCAGGCTTCCAGTTTTTCCTTTTTGGCGCCAATTGTATCCGATATTTCAAATGCTTTTGTGCACCATAGCAGTCCATCCCGGAAGTT
>QMPN01000004.1 GCA_003648575.1 Bacteroidota bacterium | reverse complement strand
CCTGCGGAGTGCCGGCAGCAGTTCGGTGCCGCCACCACCATGCTGCTTGTCGATGAAGGCGATACCCTTATTAATATTGCTTTCTGTGGCCGCAACGGAACGCTCCGAAAAAAGACTTGAGCCTCCTGAGAAAAGCAGGATGTTAAAGCAATCTGTAGGCTTAAGCTTTGACAGCAGCTTTCTCATCATCTCCTTTGAAACATCGAGCGGATAGCCCCACATGGATCCGGAAATATCTACGATAAAGACGTATTCCCTTGCCGGGATCTGATGCGCCTCAGGACGGGCCGGAGGCTGCACCATGACCAGGAAGAAGTTTTCTTCCTTCCCTTTAAAAAGCAAGAGGCCTGACTCTATCTCCCCTCCTGCCAGGCGGTAGCGGATGATCATATCCCTGTTTCCTGATGCTGCCTCCCCATCCTTGAGTTTCAGATTGGCAACGGAAGGGTCTTCATAGTCGATATCCATCTTATGGGTAGTGCAGCTCACCTCCTGTAGGGGCAATCCGGCAGAAATGCTAACCGCAATATCGAAATCATAGAGCGGTGCTTCACCTTCAAGGGTATAAGGATTCCTGATCCAATTGTCGGTGGTGGAGGCAATATCTTCCCTGGTATTGGAATACCTGGGGCCAACCACCGTTGGATATACAAACTCATAAACTCCACCTTCAGGGATGAGCAATTCAGTATAACTCATCTCCACCAGGATCTTATCCCCGGGCATAATATTGGCCACATTCATGGTGAACACATTGGGCCTTTCCTGCTCGAGAAGGGAAGCACTCTGTCCGTTTTCCCGGGCCGCCTCATAATCAGCACGGGCCTGTTGTCTTTCTTTTATCGTAGCTATGATCTTGCGCTCACCTATGGTCATCTGCATGCTGTATACAGCAGCCCTGGTGGAAGCCGGAAATACATAGATGGCTTCAATGGGGTTCTTTCCCTCATTCTTATAAACCTGGGTGATGGTCACATCAGCGATTACCCCGGCAATACGCACATCCGCCGATGTCGAAAGCAATGGAATAGCATCCGTCACGGGATCACCCTTCGGGATCATAAAATAGGGTGAGAGGGTATTCTCATTATCCTTGTACGCCTGCGACAAAGCAGTTGTGCTTGCCAGTATCGGCATGGCCATGAGCAGGCCTGAAAGGGCATGTATGCCCATCTGATACAATGTTCTCTTTTTCATAATAATATGTGTTATTGGGTTATTGTAATTTGAATTTGAAGGGAACCGTCATGGCAAGCCTGACAGGCACGCTTCTTTGTTTTTCAAGCAGTTCTTGTCGTGTTTTTCTTTTCATGGCATGGGTTTTAGGAATAAAAAATAAGCGCGATTACACCATGATGATGCATCGGTCACGCAAATTCCATAAAACACCATAAAAAAAGACCTGGCAGGTCGGGGACCTGCCAGGTCTTTTCAAATTCAAACTTAGAATTTATCCTTTAATAGCCTTCACTCCCGGCAGTTCCTTGCCTTCGATATATTCCAGCATAGCACCTCCGCCTGTTGAAACATAACTGACCTGATCTTTCAGATGATATTTGTTGATGGCTGCAACGGAATCACCGCCGCCAATGAGTGAGAAAGCACCTTTTTGAGTGGCTTCTGCAACTGCCAGGGCGATGGCCTTGGTCCCTGCTTCGAAATTGCTCATTTCAAACACGCCCATGGGGCCGTTCCAAAGAATGGTAGAAGAATTGCCAATGGCTTCTTCAAAGGCCTTTATGCTTTTTGGGCCAATATCCAGGCCCATCATGTCATCCGGCACGGCATCGGCCTGAACGATCGCCCTGTGGGCATCATTATCGAACTCTTCTGCGGCAACCGTATCCGAAGGGATGTAAAAGTTTACACCCAGTTCTTTGGCTTTATAGAGTGCCTTCCTGGCTGTATCTACAAGATCTTCTTCCACCAGGCTTTGCCCCACATGGCCACCCATAGCTTTGATAAAGGTAAACATCATGCCCCCGCCAATAATCATATTATCGACCCTATCGAGCAAGTTGATGATGATCTCGATCTTGCCCGACACCTTCGCACCACCAAGAATGGCAGTAAATGGTTTCCCGGATTCATGCAGCACCTTATCAATACTCTTTACTTCATTCACCATGATATAACCAAAGAGTTTATTGTCGGTGAAGAACTGCGCAATGATGGCTGTGGAAGCATGCGCCCTGTGGGCGGTACCAAAAGCATCATTCACATATACATCTCCCAGTGAAGACAGCTTCCTGGCGAAAGTCTCATCACCCTTTGTTTCCTCACCATAGAAGCGAAGGTTTTCCAGCAAAAGCACCTCCCCCGGCTTCAATGATGCAGCTTTTTCTTTAGCTTGTTCACCTATACAGTCATCAGCGAAGCGAACATCAACGCCCAAATTTTCTGACAGGTATGGCAGTAGATGTTTTAAAGAGAATTTATCTTCCGGACCGGTCTTGGGCCTGCCCAGGTGTGACATCAGTATCACGGATCCACCTCCTTTGGTGATCTTCCTGATCGTAGGTAAGGCAGCATCGATCCTGGTCGTATCCGTAATCTCAAACTGATCATTAAGCGGCACATTAAAGTCGACGCGAACAAGCGCCTTTTTACCGTTGAAGTTATAATTGTCGATGGTATTCATATCTATGCTATTTATGATTTTTCAAATATATGTCTGCCTGCTAAATTATAAAAAGGAAACTAATTATCATTACATTTGCTTTACTCCAATACCTACTTCATCAGATGACAAAATTTCCCGGCACCATAACATCCAAGCTTCCCCGTACGGGTACTTCCATCTTTGCTGTGATGTCGCAGCTTGCCGCTGAGCACAACGCCATTAATCTTTCACAGGGATTTCCCGACTTCGATGTCTCTTCTGAGCTGATCAGCCTCATTAATAAATACATGAAGAAGGGCTTTAATCAGTATGCTCCCATGCCAGGCGTTCCGCTTCTGAGGGAGCGTATCTCTGAAAAGATCTACAAGACCTATGACATAAAATACGATCCCGACAAAGAGATTACCGTCACAGCCGGAGCCACCCAGGGGATCTACACCGTCATTGCCTCTATGATCAGGGACGAAGACGAGGTGATCATTTTTGAACCGGCCTATGACAGCTATGCTCCTGCTGTTGAATTATGTGGTGGCATAGTAAAACATGCCCGCATGGAACCCCCGGATTACAGGATCAACTGGCCGGAAGTATCACGTATGGTGACCCATCGCACCCGAATGATTATTATCAATACACCCCATAATCCAACAGGATCCATCCTTCAGAAAGAAGACCTGCTGGCCTTACAGCACCTGACCAAAAAAACAGATATTGTGGTGCTCAGCGATGAGGTTTATGAACACCTGATCTATGACGGTAAAACCCATGAAAGCGTATGCAATTATCCGGGGCTGGTTGAAAGAAGTTATGTGACCGGGTCCTTCGGGAAAACCTTTCATGCTACGGGCTGGAAAATGGGATATGTGCTGGCCCCTGAAAACCTGATGAAAGAATTCCGCAAATCCCACCAGTTCGTCGTGTTTACATGCAACACCCCCGTACAACATGCCATCGCTGAATTCCTGAAAAACGAAAAAAACTACCTCGGCCTGCACAGCTTTTACCAGAAAAAACGGGATTACTTTGCAAAGGCCATCAGTGGTTCACGCTTTGAGATCATTCCCTGTCATGGGACCTACTTCCAGCTTGTCGATTACAGCAAGATCTCTGAAGAGGGGGATATGGATTTTGCTACAAGATTGATCAAGGAATATGGGATAGGGACCATTCCTGTTTCCCCATTCTATCACAAGGGGGATGAGAACAGAGTACTCCGCCTGTGCTTTGCCAAAAAAGAGGAAACCCTCGATAAAGCAGCTGAGATCATATGCAAGATATAAACCTTAGCCTGGTGCAGACAAGCCTGGCCTGGGAAAATCCTGAGGCCAACCTGGATCATTTCACTAAAATGCTTGAAACATCCGGGAACCCTGCCGACCTTGTCATCCTGCCGGAGATGTTCAATACCGGATTTACCATGAATGCTGTTAAAAATGCAGAGGATATGAGTGGCCGGAGCCTGCAATGGATGGCCGACGCGGCAAGTAAAAAAAACTGTGTGCTCTGTGGCAGCCTGATCATACTGGACCAGGGGAAGTACTTCAACCGCTTCATATGGATGAGGCCGGATGGCAGCCATGAACATTACGATAAGAAGCACCTTTTCAGGATGGGTGATGAGCACAGGCACTTCTCGGCCGGAAACAAAAAGCTTATCACTGAACTCAAGGGGTGGAAGGTGATGCCCCTGATATGCTATGATCTTAGATTCCCTCTTTGGAGCAAAAACGAGTTCATCGATAATGATTATACGTATGACCTGCTGATTTATGTGGCCAACTGGCCGGCAGCCAGGGCCCAGGCCTGGAGTTCACTCATCACAGGGAGGGCTATTGAGAATATGACCTACACTGCAGGGGTAAACAGGGTGGGTACCGATGGAAGAGGGTATGAATATAATGGAAGTTCCCTGGTGGTAGCTCCCGACGGACATTCAGTGTGCCGGATCCCTCCTGATAAGGAGGTCGTTACAAACATCCTGCTCAAGGCTACACCCATGCTTGAACTGCGTGAAAAATTAGGTGTGGGAAAGGATTGGGATAAGTTTGAATTGATATAAACAGGGTGGTCGCCCAAAGAATTGCTTTATACAATTTGCTTTTTATTAATTGTTTGTATTAATTTGGCAGCCGACTTTAAGATCATATCATGAACATTGTTATTGCAGGCGACGGAGAAGTAGGATTGCATCTGGCACAGGAGTTATCTTCCCTGGATAATCAGAACATCACTATTGTAGATCCTCATGAAGATTTGCTGAAGCAGGTAGAATCACATACCGACCTATTGGCAATCACGGGGGATTCAACTTCTATTGAGACCCTGAAGAATGCCAACGTGAAGAAAGCCGACCTGCTAATCTCTGTACTTCATGATGAGCGCATTAATCTGATAACGGCTGCGCTGGGAAAGCAGCTGGGTGCCAAGAAAACCATAGCCAGGATCAACAACCTGGAATACCTGCAGCCCGAGAATGTGGCCCGTTTCAAAAATATGGGCATAGACGCGCTGGTATGTCCTGAAAATATTGTATCACAGGAAATCGCCACCTTGCTCAGCCAGACGGCTGCTACCGAAGTATTTGATTTTTCCGATGGCAAACTATTTCTCTTTCTGATCAAGCTCGAAGAGAATGCCCCTGTTGTGAACAAGACATTGAACGACATCGTATCCATGTTCCCCCACCTTGATTTCCGAGCTGTTGCCATACACCGGAATTCTAAAACCATTATCCCAAAGGGTGATGATCAGTTCCTGGTAAACGATCTCTCTTATGTGGTGACCAAGCCCGGGGGTATCGACGACCTCCTCAAGCTGGGCGGAAAGCAACGGATCGACATCAGAAATGTGATGATCGTGGGCGGCGGGCGTGTTGGAAGAACCACAGCAAGGAAGCTTGAAAGCAGCCTGAATATCAAGCTTTTTGAAAAAGACAAGCAGAAAAGTTTACAGCTAGCCAGCAAACTTGAGCATACTCTCGTGATCAATGGCGATGCCCGTGACATCCAGCTCATGGAAGACGAAGATATCCGGAGCATGGATGCATTTATTGCAGTTACCGACAGCTCGGAAACCAATATTCTTGCCTGTTTGCATGCTCGTAAGTTCGGTGTGAAACGTACCATAGCCCTGGTTGAGAATATCGATTATATCGACATCTCTCAGAATATCGGAATCGATACTATCATTAATAAGAAACTGAGTACTGCCAGCTATATCGTAAAATACACCATGCATGCGGAAGTCGCCTCCATTAAATGTTTGAGTGGCATCAATGCTGAGGCGATGGAGTTGGTAGCCAATCCCCGCAGCGCTGTCACCAGAAAACCCATCAAGGACCTGAATATGCCGAAGGGAGCCATCATAGGTGGGATCATTAGAGGGGAAGACAGCCATATTGCTGTTGGCGATTTCCAGATAGAAGAAGGCGATAAGGTAGTTGTATTCAGCTTGCCGGAATCTATCCACAAAGTGGATAAACTCTTCAACAACAAATGAAAGACTGGAAGGGAATCAATTTCAAGGTGATCATCAAGGTGATCGGGTTCCTCCTGATTATAGAGGGTGTTTTTATGTTTGGCGCACTGCCATTTTCACTCTATTATGGTGAGCATGAAAGCCTTTCGATATTGTATTCGGGGCTGATCACGATTCTCACCGGAGGGATACTCTGGTTCTCTACCAGGAAACATCCAAAGAATATTGGGCGCAAGGAGGGTTATGTGATCGTAGCCATCACCTGGATCATTATATCGCTATTCGGGACCCTGCCTTTTATTATCAGCCAAACCATTCCCAACTTTACAGATGCTTTTTTCGAAACCATTTCAGGCTTTACTACTACAGGTGCTACCATACTCACTGATATAGAGGCCATGCCCAAAGGGATATTGTTCTGGCGAAGCATGACCCACTGGATTGGTGGTATGGGGATTATTGTCTTTACCGTGGCTATCCTGCCTATTCTTGGTATCGGAGGCATGCAGCTTTATTCGGCGGAAATGCCCGGAGTGACAAAAGATAAGCTACATCCCAGGATCACAGCAACTGCCAAAAGGCTATGGGCTATATACATGATACTGACCCTGGCCGAGACGATATTTCTTCTCATCGGAGGCATGAGTCTTTTCGATGCCCTCTGCCATACTTTCGGCACCGTAGCCACAGGAGGTTTCTCCACACACAATGCCAGTGCAGCCGGATTTTCAGCTTACAATCAATATGTAATCATTGTATTTATGATCCTGGCGGGAACCAATTTTACCCTGCACTACTTCGCACTGCACGGACAATTGCGCAAAGTATGGAGAAACGAAGAATTCAGGTACTTTATTTACCTCATCCTAACAGGCACCCTGATCATCACGCTTGTACTGGCAATAAGTAAAGATGGGATGTCAATTGAGGAGGCCTTCCGGACTTCCTTCTTCCAGGTTACCTCTATTATTACCACCACGGGCTATATCACTGATAACTATATGCTGTGGCCGGGAATGGTCTGGTTCCTTATTGTATTGATGATGTTTGTTGGTGGGATGGCCGGATCTACCGGAGGAGGTATTAAGGTGGTGAGACAGTTATTGCTCCTAAAAAACAGCCTGCTTGAGCTCAAGCGATTGATCCACCCACAGGCCATTATTCCGGTAAGGATGAACGGCAAGGTAGTATCGCAGGATATCATCTTCAAGGTGATGGCATTCTTCCTCATATATATCATCATCTTCCTGTTCGGAACAACCGTAATGACACTATTTGGTTTGGATGGCGCCACAGCGATTGGCGCTGCTGCTGCCACCATAGGAAATATTGGACCGGGAATTGGGAATGTTGGGCCTGTCGACAATTATGCTTTCATTCCACACGGAGGTAAATGGTTCCTTTCTTTTCTCATGTTGCTGGGTCGTCTGGAACTTTTTACGGTCCTGATACTTTTCTCTCCAGCCTTCTGGAAAAAGTAAACATTTTCGGGAAATACCTTACCTTTGGCTACGATCGATCAAGAAAACCTTTATATGCCAAAGCTTTCAGCAGTTATCATCACCCTGAATGAAGAGAGGAATATCGGCCGATGCATCGACTCTGTGAAAGATATTGCAGATGAGGTTATTGTGGTTGATTCCGGATCATCTGACCATACCCGGGAAATTTGCGAAGAGAAGGGGGCCAGCTTCGTATTCAACGCCTGGAAAGGGTATATTGAGCAGAAAAACTATGCCAACAGTCTGGCCAAACATCC
This sequence comes from Bacteroidota bacterium, assembly GCA_003648575.1. Next base: position 23,693 of record QMPN01000004.1, on the reverse strand, counting down.
CTACCTATTGTCTATCGATGCTGATGAAGCCCTGTCGGAGAAGCTCAGAATTTCCATCCTGGCCATTAAAGAAGATTTCAGAGCTGATGGCTATGAGATGAACCGCCTTACAAATTATTGCGGGAAGTGGATCAGGCATTGTGGATGGTATCCCGACCGTAAATTACGCTTGTTCCACAGGGATAAGTTTGAATGGGGCGGTGAACGTATTCATGAAAATATGGTACAAAAAGTGCCTGATGTAAATATCGAGCATCTGTTAGGTGATCTCCTTCATTATTCTTATTACGATATATCTCAGCATGTAGCTCAGGCCAATCACTTTACAAATATGACCGCAGAGCTGGCTTTTGAAAAAGGCAAGCGTGCGGGGATGCTCAAGATCATCTTCAGTCCCATGGTGAAATTTATCCGCGATTATATTATCAAGCTGGGATTCCTTGATGGATATTACGGTTATGTAGTTTGCCGGATCTCCGCACAGGCAACATTCATGAAATATGCCAAGATCATGCAGATGAAAAAGGATAATAAAGCCTTATGAGGGACTTCCACCGCATTATCATCAGCCGTACCGACAGCATAGGAGATGTCATCCTTACACTGCCGATTGCCGGCATGCTGAAGAGAAAATTTCCGCATGCTGAACTCATCTTCCTCGGAAGGTCATATACCCGGGAGGTGATCGGGGCCTGCGAACACATCGACCGTTTCCTGAACTGGGACGAGATCAGCAAGCTCGATGCCACCGACAGCCTGAGAGAATTTAAATCGGTAGCGGCCGACATGATCATTCATGTGTTTCCCAGAAAGGAGATCGCCCGGCTGGCCAGGAAAGCCGGTATCCCCATCAGGTTGGGAACAACCAACAGGCTCTATCATTGGGGAAATTGCAACAAGCTGGTACGATTATCGAGGAAAAGGTCAGAGCTGCATGAAGCGCAACTGAACCTGAAGCTTATCGAAAGCATAAGTGGCGAAGATACTATCAGCAAAGAGAATATTCCCCAATTATACGGATTCACAAAAATTGAAGCCCTGGAAGACAGCTTCAAAAAGCTTATAGATCCCACCAAATACAATCTTATCCTGCATCCCAAATCAAAGGGTAGCGCCAGGGAATGGGGCGTGGAGAATTTTATCGAACTTATCAATATACTACCGGAAGAAAAGTATGGGATCTTCATCAGCGGAACCGCCGATGAAGGGCAAATGCTAAAGAATACAGGTATTTTTGACAACAAGAAAGTCACCGACCTGACCGGAAAAATGTCGCTGGGACAATTCATGAGCTTCATTCGTGAATGTGACGCCCTGGTAGCAGCAAGCACAGGGCCATTGCACCTGGCAGCAGCCATCGGCATCAAAGCCATTGGCATTTACCCGCCAATCAGGCCCATGCATCCCGGCAGGTGGGCACCCATTGGAAAAAAGGCCGTATACATCGCAAAGGAAAATAATTGCAGTGATTGCAGAAATAGCGGCGAATGCCACTGCATGAAGGAGATTCCTCCTGAAGCACTTAAAAAACTGCTCGTTTAAATGCCTGTCAATATTATGTGTATTATTGATGGCAGAAACAAAAAGACTTGAAAAGGATAAAAGAATATATCAATTCCGGAGAGCTATTAACCCATTTGTTTTTTGGGGGCCTGGTGTTGATGATCATATCCATCCCCCTGTCGAGATTCATGATGAGCGTATCACAGTTTATGCTCTCCGGTTTCCTGATCCTGGAGTTTATTTCGCTTGATAAGGTTAAGAAATACCTGAAGAAATATCCGGTCTATATTCATATTTTCCTGTTCCTGCCAACTGCCCTCTACTGGATATTGGAGAGCATTATCAGCATTTTCAAGCGTTTTATGAGGAAGGAGAACCTGCCCGCTATTGTCTTTGCATCCCTGTATTTGCTGCATGTCCTGGGGCTTTTATTTACCGTTGACTTCGAGTATGCCTTGAAAGATCTGCGAATCAAGCTTCCGCTCCTGGTGCTCCCTTTGATCTTCTCAGTTACGGAATCCCTGGACTGGAAAAAGTTCAGGACCCTGATGTTATTTTTTATTGCGGCAGTGGTGGCCGGCACTTTCATCAGTACCTTCATCCTTCTCACACAGGAGGTAGATAACCTGAGGGATATCTCAATCTTCATCTCACATATCCGGTTCAGCCTGCTCATCAGCATTGCTATATTCACCCTTGCTTATTTCATCACCAGGCAGGCAGGGTTCAAGAAGTATATGCGTGTGATATTTATTCTGCTGCTGGGATGGTTCGGCATATATTTATTGCTTTCGGCATCCATTACCGGTATCGTGGTGCTTTTCATTGCCCTCTTTGTCATGGCCGTGCACTACACCATGCAAAAACGAAACATCTATTCACGTATCGCAACTGTGGTCCTCATCCTGGCTCCGGTAGTGTTGTTTGTTTATATGATGGGGGTCGTAACAGATGTATATAAGATTCACAAGACCGACTTAAACGAATTAGACCGCTTAACAGCCAGCGGTAATTACTACTGGCATGATACCACTAACCTGCAAACAGAAAATGGCCATTATGTCTGGTTATACATTTCTACAGATGAGATGAGAGATGCCTGGAACCAACGAAGTTCTTATGATTTCGATGGGCAGGATTCCAAGGGGCAGCTTATAAAATATACCCTCATCAGGTATATGACTTCCAGGGGGCTTAGAAAAGATGCTGAAGGGGTAACATCACTCAACCCGGAAGACATCGGACTGGTAGAGAATGGTGAAGCCAGCCATCACTACCATGAACGATCGGTATTCTATATCAGGTTATATAAGATCATCTGGGAGGTACAGCAATACCTTCGTACCGGTGACCCCAGCGGTTATTCAGCAATGCAACGAATTGAATACTGGAAAACTTCCTTCCAGATCATAAAACAATACCCATTCATAGGAGTGGGTACCGGAGATATGAACATCGCCTTTGAAAGGCAATACGAGATCATGAACAGCCCCTTAAAGCCGGAGTTCCGCTGGAGGTCACACAACCAGTTCTTGTCCATTACTGTTGGCTTCGGGCTTATAGGGATCATATGGTTCATTTTCGGACTGCTGTATCCACCCATAAAGGCCGGCCGTTTCAATGATTATTTCTTCCTGTCCTTTTTTGTGATAATGATGGTTTCCATGATATCTGAAGACACCATAGAGACGCAGGCCGGGGTCAGCATCTTTGCATTCTTTACTTCACTCTTCCTCTTCGGGAAGAAAGATATTAATTCAATTTAGGGAGATGGGCGAAGGAAGCATGGTAATAAACGAGAATTGGCTTGTGGTTGTGAACCCCAATGCCGGTAGCAGAAAAGGAGAAAAAGATTGGCCAAAAATCGCTGAGCTTCTCGATGAGTATGGTTTTAAATACAAGGCCGTGTTCACTGAAAACCGCAATCATGCGATCGACCTTACAGCCTCTGCCCTGAATGAAGGCTTCAGGAAGATCATAGCTGTTGGTGGTGATGGTACATTGAATGAAGTGGTGAATGGTATTTTCAGGCAAAAAGCCTGCTCATCCAATGAGGTTATTATCGGAACGATACCAGTAGGAACGGGTAACGACTGGGGCAGGACCTACGAGATGCCTAAAAAGTACAGGAAAGCCATCAAGGTAATCATGAAAGACTACCGCTTTACCCAGGATGTTGGCCATGTAAGTTATTATGATCAGGAGGGAAAGCAGGAACGCTATTTTGTCAATGTCAGCGGGATGGGATATGATGCACTCGTAGCACTCAAAACCAACCGCATGAAAGACAAAGGAAAAGGTGGCACCATGGCCTACATGATGAATATTTTCACCGGCCTCTTCCAATACAAAAACACCCATTTCGATATCGATGTTGACGGAAAGCATGTTTTCAGCGGAAAGGTTCTGAGCATGAACCTTGGCATTTGTAAGTATAATGGCGGAGGGCTGATGCAAGTCCCCAACGCAATCCCCGATGATGGCCTACTGGATGTAACCATTATTAAAGGGGTTTCGAAATTTGTCATTATTCGGAACGTAGCCAAGCTTTACGACGGTTCATTCATCAAACTAAAGTTTGTTGATACTTTCCGTGGCAGCAACTGCCGGATCGTCTCCCGTCCGAAGGGTGTCGTTTTGCTGGAAGCAGATGGCGAATCCCTGGGTCATTCACCCCTTGATTTCTCCGTACTCCCTAAAACACTGAACCTTATCATCCCGGAACCGAAACAGAAAGAAAAAAATCTTTGAAATTGATTATCCTCGGGGCAAGCCCACGAGGTATTAACCCAATTTCATTCCGCAATAGCGGAACCAGGTTTTTATAATGCCCCTCTGTCCCGCCAAAGCGGTACATCTCTCCTGAAAATCAGGGGAGCTTATTAGGAAACCTCGCGGCAAGCCACGAGGAATTATTTAATTAAACATTCTTTCCCCTTTTGTTGTTTAGTGAGTTACAAGAATTATCAACTAATTTTTATACAATGGAATTTCCTGAAATCAATTATCTGGCAGCAGGTTCACTATTCCCCTGGCAAGGTTTTATTTATCAGCTCAAGTAATTCTTTCAGTGCATCCTTTTCAGGGATGTTCTTCATCACTATTTTGCCTTTATGGTAAAGGGTGACCTTGCCCGGAGCAGCACCAACATAGCCGTAGTCGGCATCGGCCATTTCTCCGGGGCCGTTCACAATGCATCCCATCACAGCTATTTTTACATTTTTCAGCCCCTTTGTATGCTGTTTGACCTCTTTCAGCACGCGCTGAATATCGAAAGTAGTCCGGCCGCATGTCGGGCAGGAAATGTATTCAGTTCCACTGATCCGGACCCCTGTTGCCTGCAATATTTTGAGCACCAGGTCGGGATATTCCTTCCCCGACTCGCCTATGATACGAAAGTCGTTATCCTTCGCTTTCATGATAAGAGAGGACATTTCTGCAGATGCTACAACGGTCAATACTTCCGGGTTGTGATCGGGAAACTTCATTTCTACCAATTCCGGTTTCCGTGAAACTTCTTCATTTTGCCAGGCCAGGGGTACCTTCTCTGGTTGCCTTACATCCTCATAATGATCCCTTAATATTTTGGCAACCGGAATCTCAGCTACCGGATCTTCGGTGAGAGATACCCTGATGGTATCCCCTATTCCCATACCCAGCAAAGGCCCAATGCCGGCAGCAGAGCGTACCCTTCCGTCTTCACCTTCCCCGGCTTCGGTCACACCAAGGTGTACCGGATAATCCATACCAGCGGCCATCATTTCCTGTACAATATCCCGTGTTGCTGTGATCATAGTGGGTACATGGCTGGATTTCATGGAGACAAGCAACTCATGAAAGTTGTTTTCATGACAGATCTCAAGAAATTCCATAGCTGAGGCTACCATCCCTCTGGCAGTATTACCGTATTTCATCAGTATACGTTCAGACAATGAGCCATGGTTGACCCCTACACGGATCAGGGTTCCATGCTTGCGGCAAATATCAGTCAGGCGCAAAACACCCTCTACGATCTCATTCCGGCCAGGCTCACCGCCATCATGTTTTTGTTCTTTTGAAAGAAAAAATTGCCTGTCGAGATAATTACCCGGGTTGATCCTGATCTTATGAACGATGGTAGCTGCTTCTTCGGCCACCCTGGGGTTAAAATGTATATCGGCTACAAGCGGGATATTATATCCCTGGTTTTCAAGCTTTGCACGTATCTTCTCCAATGCCCCCGCTTCCTTTATGTTCCGGGCGGTAATGCGGACAATTTCACAGCCTGCCTCGAAGAGCTCTATGGCCTGAATAGATGTTGCATCAACATCCATAGTTGGCGTGTTGGTCATGGATTGTATCCGAACCGGCTGTCGGCCTCCAAGCCGCATTCCCCCGATATTGAGGACCCTTGAAATATATTGTTTGTGGCTGTTCATCAGAATATGTAAAAATACTATTCTTACAATAAATAAAGGAAATAATAGTTAATCATATTACCATAAATTCTGGCTTAATAGCTTATTTTTGAAAAAATTCAACCCGCTAATGAATAGGCACACATATACTTTTCTTGTTTTTCTCCTGAGTTTCATGACGCTTTCAACACTTGCCCAAAACGCAGGAGTCGGAGAATGGCGAGACCATCTTCCTTTCAACAGGTTCATTGCAGTTACCGAAACGCCTGATAAAATATTCGGGGCAACCCCTTATGCTTTGCTGACATTTAACAAGAATGATGAATCGATAGAACGTTTTACCAAGATCAATGGTCTGTCCGACATTGAGATCAGCGATGTACGGTATAGCGATGAGCTTCAGACTGTTGTCCTGGCCTATACAAATACAAATATTGATCTTTTCAAGGGAAACTACATCATCAATATTCCCGATATCAAGCGGAAACCCATCCTCGGCAACAAGGTCATCAACAAGGTATCATTCAGGGGAGATTTTGCATATTTTTCCTGTGGTTTTGGAATTGTGGTGCTGGATGTAGCCAGGGAAGAAATCGCTGACACCTGGTATATCGGTTCCCAGGGAAGCCATATCAATGTGCTTGACCTTACCCATAACGACACCTCATTCTTCGCTGCAACGGAAGAAGGTATATTATATGCCTCTGTAGATCACCCTAATCTGGCAGATTTTACAGCCTGGCAGAGAATGACAAGTGCTCCTTTTTCATATCAGGAATACAACATGCTTGAATTTTTCTCCGGAAACCTCTTTGCCGTCCTTCCCGAAGGTGGAAGCGTTCCACAGGATAGCATCCTCTATTTCGATGGCAATGACTGGAATTACCTTCCAAAAGGAAATTATGGAGGAGTGAATAACCTTAAGGCCAACAATGGAAAACTGGTTATTTCTATGGATTGGGGAGGTAAAGTTTATAATGAGGATGTTGAACTCGATTATATCATCTGGAATTACAATCCCGGCAGCCCGGGACTGAATGATGCCGTGAACGGAAATATTGAAGGTGATGTATGGATTGCTGACCAGACCAATGGCCTGGTAAAATCATCAGGAGAAGGATGGCAAAGCCTGTTCATCAACCCGGGCGGTCCGGGAAGTGCCAGTATATTTTCCATGACTCCGGCACAAAATAATGTATGGGTAGCACCGGGTGGATACACCAGCACATGGAATCCTTTGTACATCAACCAGGGAGCTTTCCGCTTCGCCGATGAAGAATGGCAAAATTTCAACATGAGCAACACCTCGGAGCTGGCATCCATCAGAGACATTGTGACCATAGCCGTTAACCCATCAAATATCAATGAGGTTTATCTTGGTGTGTTCAGAAACGAAGTTGGTCTGCTGGAAATGAATGGCGATGATGTCGTCAACAGTTTTACAGTAGAAAATAGTGAGCTTCAAGAGTGGGAAGCCGCCAGCTCTATTGCAACCACAGGGCTTGGCTTTGATTCATTTGGTAGTCTTTGGGTGTTGTGTTCAGGAGCCGAAAAGCTTCTGGCTGAGAAGAAAAGTGACGACAGCTGGGCATCATACAGCCTGGGCGGTAGTGCATCTTCTGTAGACTGCAGCGACCTCATGGTAGATTCGTACAATCAGAAGTGGATTCTGTTCAGGCATTCGAACAGCAACCCGAACAGACTTGCCGTATACAATGAGAAGAACCCTCCCGGCGACCAGGTAAGGCTGCTTCGCTCAGAAACCGGTGTCGGTAATGTTCCCGGAACAACAGTTTTCAGCATTGCTCAGGACCTGGATGGCGAAGTATGGGTCGGTACTGATGAGGGGATAGGGATTTTCTATTCCGCTTCAACCATACTTACATCCAACGACTATGATGCTGTTAGGCCACTGGTAAATTTCGACGGTTATGTTCAGTACCTTCTCGAAACGGAAGTAGTTACAGCCATTGCCGTTGACGGAGACAACAGAAAATGGATCGGCACAGACCGTTCCGGTGTTTTTCTGCTTTCCCCTGACGGAACAGAACAGATAGCCCACTTTACCGAAGATAATAGCCCGCTCTTCTCAAAACAGATCATCGACATTGTGATCAATGCTGATGGCGAAGTGTTTATTGGCACCTCCAATGGTATTATTGCCTATAAGGGCACCGCGTCTTCACCCAGTGGAGACTATTCGGATGTTTATGCCTATCCAAACCCCGTAAAGGATGGCTATGACGGATGGATAGCCGTGAAAGGGCTGATGCAGAATACTGACGTGAAGATTACCGACATCAACGGCGTACTGATCTATTCCACCCGCTCTGAAGGTGGTCAGGCAGTGTGGAACGGACGCAATTTCGACGGAAGAAAGGCCCAGCCGGGTGTATACCTTGTATTTGCTGCCACAGAGGATGGCAGTGAAACGGTTGTTACCAAGATCCTCATCATCGACTGATCCATTTCATTTATCTTAGCAGCATGATTCACAAGACTCGTGGCATCGTACTGCATCAGCTCAAGTATTCCGACTCCAGTTTGATCGTAAAGATCTATACGGAATCGCTCGGCTTGCAAACCTATCTTGTGAAAGGTGCCCGCTCAAAGCGTTCAGCATTCAGAAGCAGCCTCTTTCAACCCATGACTTTGCTTGATCTGGTGGTCTATCACCGTGAAAAAAACGAACTTCAACGCATACGTGAAGCGGAAATCGCCGAGCCTTTTCATTCCATCTCATCTGAGCTGCGGAAAAGCACCATTGCCCTTTTCCTCTCCGAAATACTTATGAAATCATTGAATGCAGGAGAAGCCAATGATGAAATGTTCGCTTTTATCAGTTCATCCTTGCGCTTCCTGAATATGCAGGAGGACGGCATCGAAAACTTTCACCTCTTCTTCCTGACAAAGCTCAGCTTATACCTTGGTTTCTATCCCAGGGGGAACCCCGCTGCTGAAGGGGAATACTTCGATCTCAGGGAAGGGAAATTCTCGATGTCGCCACCATTGCATCCCGATTACCTAGAAAGGGATCTGGGCATGAAACTATATATGTTGAGCAATATTAAGGCGGGTGAACTGGCTTCCCTGAACCTTGACAAAAGCCTCAGAAATGAATTACTGAATACCATCTTATTATATTACCAGATCCACCTGAGCGGACTGGGAACTATAAAGTCGATAGAAATATTGAAGGAGGTCTTTAGTTAGGCCTTAAGAAGAAGTTGAATGATTATTTCTTTCAGTTCCCCTTTGATCTTCTCCATGTCCTGCTTCTCGCCCAATTCCTTTTCCATGGACGTAACACCTTTATCGACAAAGCCACAAGGATTAATATAGCTGAAGAAATCCAGATCGGTATTTACATTGAATGCAAAGCCGTGCATGGTTACAGAACGGCTTGTGCGCACCCCTATAGCGCAAATTTTCCTGACATGCGGACTGCCTACATCCAGCCACGCACCGCTTGCTCCTTCCAGCCTCAATGCCCTGATCCCATACTCTTTCAGGAGAAGGATGACAGCCTCTTCAAGCAGCTCAATGTATTTTCTGATCCCGATGCCGAATGCCTCCAGGTTGAGAATAGGATAACCTACGATCTGTCCCGGGCCGTGATAGGTAATGTCCCCTCCCCTGTTAGTCCTGAAAAATGTAGCACCTTTTTCCTCTAATAGCGCCTGATTAAGCAGCAGGTTCGACTCTGATCCGCTCTTGCCAAGAGTATATACATGTGGGTGTTCACAGAAGAGCAAATAATTGGGGGTATTGGCAGCACTCAGCTTAGCATCAATGATCCCGTTGAACAGCTTTTCCTGGTATTCCCATGCCTCTGCATAAGCAATGCTCCCCAGGTCTTTATATATTATTTCCGTACTCATGATTATTTAAACCTCTCCGGCACATGTTTTTCAGCCTTGTAGGATGATCTGACCAATGGGTGACTTTCTATATGGGCAAAGCCTTTTCCCAGGCCTGCCAGCCTGAAGGCTTCAAATTCTTCCGGTGTTGTAAAAGAGGTAACCGGCAAATGCTCTTTGCTTGGCTGAAGGTATTGTCCGAGGGTGAAGACTTCACAACCGGCTTCCCTCAGGTCATCCATGGCTTCAAGTATTTCTTCTTTTGTCTCCCCCAGCCCGGTCATGATGCCCGACTTGGACCTGACCCCGGCCTTGCTGATCATGCGTATCACCTCCAGGCTACGATCATATGATGCTACGCTTCTCACCTGGGGAGTTAGCCTTCTAACGGTTTCCAGGTTATGTGAGATCACTTCAGCTCCCGATTCGATAAGGATTTGTACCAGCTGCTCTTTCCCCTGGAAATCCGGGATCAATGCCTCTATGGTAGTTCCGGGGCTCTTTTCTTTCACTGCCCTGATAGTTTCTGCCCACAGGCCGGCACCTCCATCGTCAAGGTCATCACGATCGACCGAAGTAAGCACACAATGCTTCAATCCCATCAGTCTGACCGATTCTGCCACCCTTTCCGGTTCTTCCAGATCAGCCGGCAATGGTTTGCCTGTTTTTACATTGCAAAACTTGCATGAACGTGTGCAAATGTCGCCCAGGATCATAAGCGTAGCTGTTCCACGTTGCCAGCAATCGCTCATGTTTGGGCAATTACCGCTGGTACAGATGGTATGCAGCTTGTGCTTGTTTACAATCTCCTTCACCGCCAGGTATTCCTTCCCGGCAGGGACCCTTATCTTAAGCCAATCGGGCTTTTGTCTTTTTCTTTTTTCCGCCATGATATCGGATGTAAAATTATGAAATATATTGTAGGTATGGGGTGTGAGGTCCGGGCTATGAGGGACGGTGGACGAAACCTTCCCCACGCCCCATATTCCAAACTCCTTATCACAAACCTTAATAAGTATTATCTTTGCGAAAATTTTTAAGATGAGTCAGCAATTAAGCGAACAGGAACTGATAAGAAGAAACGCGCTCAAGGAGCTCAGGAATATGGGCATCGACCCATATCCGGCAGAAACTTATGACATTAATGTTACCACTACAGAGATCCTCGACAAGTACCCCGATGACGATAGCTTATTTCAGGATATCAGCATAGCCGGCCGCATTATGGGCCGTAGGATCATGGGGGCAGCTGCCTTTGTAGAACTTCAGGATCCCAGCGGGAAAATCCAGCTTTATTTCAAGCGTGATGAGATCTGCCCTGGAGAAGATAAGAGCCTGTACAACATTGTTTTCAAACGCTTGCTTGATATTGGTGACATCATCGGGGTGAAAGGTTATGCCTTCACCACCAAAACGGGAGAGATCACCATACACGTTAAAGAATATACCCTACTCAGTAAATCGCTGAAGCCTTTGCCTGTGGTAAAAGAAAAAGAAGACCAGGTATGGGATGCTTTTACAGACCCCGAACAACGGTACCGTCAACGTTACCTCGACCTGATCGTAAACCCTGATGTAAGGAAAACGTTTGTGAAGCGGGCCGAACTGGTCAACTCCATGCGGAGCTTCCTGAACGCAAAAAGCTACCTCGAGGTAGAAACACCCATACTGCAACCCCTGTATGGCGGAGCAGCGGCACGTCCGTTCAAGACCCATCACAATAGCCTCGACATGACCCTGTATCTCCGCATTGCCAATGAGCTCTACCTGAAAAGGCTCATCGTTGGTGGTTACGACGGTGTATATGAATTCAGCAAAGATTTCAGGAATGAGGGGATGAGCAGGTTCCATAACCCTGAGTTCACCCAGATGGAGCTCTATGTGGCTTATAAGGATTATGAGTGGATGATGGACCTGGTGGAAGAGATGATAGAAAAGATCGCCATTGACCTGCACGGAACTACCAAAGTTAAGGTGGGAGAGAACACTATTGATTTCAAGCGGCCATGGAAAAAATACAGTATGCTTGGGGTAATCCATGAATATACCGGGATCGATATTTCGGCAATGGATGAGGCTGAGCTTCGGGCAACGGCAAATAAACTTAATGTTGAGACAGATCCCAGCATGGGTAAAGGAAAGCTCATTGATGAGATCTTTGGGGAAAGCTGTGAGGCCAAACTTATTCAGCCCACCTTCATTACCGATTATCCTGTGGAGATGTCGCCCCTGGCCAAGAAGCATCGCAGCAAGGAAGGCCTGGTGGAGCGCTTCGAAGCCATCTGTAATGGCAAAGAGCTCTGCAATGCCTTTAGTGAGCTCAATGATCCCCTGGATCAACGCAAGCGCTTTGAAGAACAGCTCGAGCTGGGGAAACGTGGTGATACCGAAAGCATGGTGCTGGATGAGGACTTCCTCAGAGCACTGGAATATGGTATGCCGCCAACGGCAGGGCTGGGGATTGGGATCGATCGTTTAAGTATGATCATGACCGATTCAGCATCCATACAGGATGTTCTTTTCTTCCCACAGATGCGACCCGAAAAGAAAGCAATAGTTGCTTCTGATGATGAGTTTACTGCTCTGGGCTTCCCGGCTGAATGGGTATCCGTGCTCCGGGAAAAAGGCTTTGAAAGTGTGGCAGATCTGAAGGAAGCCAATCCCAATAAGCTTGCCAATGACCTGAACGGACTCAGGAAAAAGAAAAAACTGAATATCCCGGCACTGAATCCGGCAGATGTTAAAACCTGGCTGGAATCATAACATATCCTGATCAATTAATCATCAACTTCATGGCATGGTACTTGCAATTACTGGAAGGATTTCTATATTTGCACCCCTTAAAATACAATGTATTACACAATCGTTCGTTTAGTAAATCAATATTAAATCTTATAAACACATTATGAAAAAATTAATTATCATTCTGACCGTTGCTTTTATGACGATCAGCACCGGGCTGGTAGCCCAGAACCTGAATGCAGCAGGCAAATCATATAACAAAGGCATCGAGCTTGCAGGAGGTGGTGACGTTATGGGTGCCATTGAATCTTATAAAAAATGTGCAGAGATCAGTGGAGAGTTAGGTGATGTAGGAGAAGGCCTCAAGGTAAAGGCTGAATCACAGATCTGCAACCTGTACATGAAAATGGGTATTGAGAAGTTTAAAGTAAAGAAATATGACTCAGCGATCATACTTTTTACCGAGTCCGACACATATGCCAAAATGATCAATGATCCCGCTATTGATGGCAAGTTAAAGAGTTACTTTGCTGCCAGTTATACCGGGAAGGGAAATGCACTTTTCAAAAAGACTAAATTTCAACAAGCAGTCGATAACTATAACCAGGCTTTAACATATAACCCTGAATACGCTAATGCGCATTACGGCCTTGTGCTGGGTGCCAGTAAGCTTGATGATGTTGGCCTGCTTGAAGTATCTGTGAAAAATGTGCAGGACTACAGTAGCGATGAGAAACTGAAGACCAAAGCAAATATCGCGGCAGGAAAATTTTTCCTGAGGATTTGCGGAGAAGCTATTAAAAAAGAAGAATATAATATTGCCACAATGAATGCTGAGAAAAGCATTCAATATTATAAGGAAGATCCCAATGCTTTTTTCTACTATGCAATGGCTTGCAATGGAAAAGAAGACTGGCTCAACGCTCAGAAAGCAGCTTTAAAAGCCATCAGTTTTGAAGGAGAAAAAAGTAAAGGGAATTATTATTTCGAACTTGCCCGTGCTTATGAAGGAGCCGGCGATAAAGAAAAAGCCTGTGAAGCATACGGAAATGTTAAAAAGGGACCAAATAAGGACGTTGCTGACTACCAGCGAAATGTGGTTTTAAAATGTAACTAGAAAGATCTAACAATTAATAAGAACCCCCTTACCTTCATGTTTGGGGGTTTTTTATTGCATGAGGTTTAATGTGATTTGTTATATTTGCTCAAGTTCAACCCGAATCTTTACTACAATCAATGAGTCTGTCCATGATCAGGAAAATACTTTTGGCGGTGGTATTATGCAGCATTTGTGTATGCCAGCAGTTTGTGAAGGCATCCTGCCCTTCATATTTGCACTCGGAGACAGAGGCCGTATACTCCGAAGCGGAAAATGAAATGCCTGAAGATAAACTCGTAGAGTTCAATCAGGCGGAACATGATCGTGGCCTTGCAAAGTACACTCGCTGGTTTGTTATAATTATCCTGATCCTTTCCGCAATCAGCCTGATCACATCATACAGAAGGCTTCGCAGCCAGCGCAGGGCTAACAAGGCCATTGCTCATCAGCGGAATATTCTAAAACAAACACTCCTTGACCAACAGGTCAGTGAAGACAAATACAAAGCCATTTTTTCCCAGGCCAATGATGCTATTTTTCTGATGAACCATGAAACTTTTGTCGATTGTAATGGCAAAACCTTAGAAATGTTTGGGTGCAAGCGGGAGGAGATTGTCGGTCATCCCCCCTATGATTATTCACCTTCTAAACAACCCGACGGGAAGTCCTCGAAAGACAAAGCAATTCTTTATATCGAACAATGCAAAAAAGGCATCTCACAACGCTTTTACTGGGTCCATTCCCGGAAAGACGGAAGCACTTTCGATGCTGAAGTAAGCCTGAACATGATCAATATTGGAGAGCAGTCTTTTATACAGGCCATTGTCAGAAATATAAGCGAGCGCGTAAGGGCAGAGAGTGAGATGGTCAGGGCCAGGGAAAAGGCAGAAAAAGCAACAGAGTCGAAAACGTTTTTCCTGGCCAAGATGAGCCATGAGATCCGTACTATGCTGGGAGGTATCACCAATTCTGCACAATTACTCAGAGGCACCAGGGTGAATGATCAGCAATCAGAACTGTTGGATATTATTAATGCCTCCGCCGACAATTTATTATCAATTGTAAATGAGATCCTCGATTTCTCCAAGATAGAAGCAGGAAAAATCGATATAGAAGATCAGGCTTTTAACCTCAGAAAGATACTGGATGAGCTTGTAAGTGCGAACCTATCGAATGCCACGGAGAAAAACATCAAACTTTATCTGAGCGTGCATCATCATGTGCCGGAATATGTTTCCGGTGATGAGCTTCGCATGAAACAAATCCTGGCTAATCTGCTGTCGAATGCCATAAAGTTTACCGAGAAAGGCAGCGTTAGCCTTGACGTGACCATCGACAGCGAAAGCCATGATGCATGGCATACTACGTTCAAGGTTATCGATTCAGGTATTGGTATCCCCGATTCCCGTATCAAAGACATGTTTGCTGAATACTCCCAATCAGATGTTTCCATCAGCAGGCGCTTTGGCGGTACAGGACTTGGCCTGAACATCGTATATAACCTGGTAAATCTGATGAAAGGGAAGATTGACGTAAGCAGTGAGTTTGGGAAAGGGACAACATTCTCAGTTAGCATCCGCTTCGGAAAAACTGATTACACTGGCCCTGAAGAAAAAGAACAGGACTTGTTACCCCTGGCTAACACAAAGCAATATCAGGTCCTCCTGGCAGAAGACAATGTGATCAATCAGAAGATCACCATTATCAACCTGGTGCAGCTGGGACATAAGGTCGACCTGGCAGTGAACGGAAAAGAAGCCTGGAAGAAATATCAGGAAAATGACTACGAAATCATCCTGATGGACATCCAGATGCCTGAAATGGATGGCATTGAAGTCACCCATCTGATCAGGAAGTACGAGGCTGAAAATCCTGACAAAAAACGGACCAGGATCATTGCCCTCACAGCCAATATTCTGGGTCAGGACGCGGATTACTGCCTCTCGGAGGGTATGGATGCCTACATCCCCAAACCCTTCAGGATAGAAGATATTCTGGAAAAACTTGAACCGGAAGAAACTTCCTGACGAAACCTACCTTTTAATAAGCTTGGCAGTCCCGATAAGCTGATCACCCTTTACAGTCACATAATATATGCCGGCAGGGTACTGGCTGCCATCCCATTGCACCTGATGATCGCCCGCAGCAAACGGCATATCGGCAATAGTTGATACCAGTTTCCCATTGATATCCAGTACATCGATCCTGATGTGTTGATCTTGCTGAATGCTCAAATTAATATTTGTGACACGATCGAAAGGATTGGGATATATGCCCGAGATATTAAAGCTCTCTTCGGGTTCTTGCAGGCTGGAAATAATATCTTCATCTACCATGATCAAGACCTGTTCATCGCCTCCCCCACATTCGATAAACATGGTGTCCTGTACGAGATATGTGCTTTGATCAACAGGAATACCAATGTATACTGTCAATACCAGGGAATCGCCCGAAGGAATAGTATATGGGAAAGTGATCTCGGGTTCCGACCACCAGTAGAAAATATCTGTTTCCATCTGGTTGATGAAGTCGACAGTTACCTCTTCTACCCCGTCGGGATAGATTTTTACCTCCTGCCCTTCAATGCATTGATCTATTGTTGTATACAGTAAGGTATCGGGCATCACGATCAGACCCTGAAGCATTTGCACTACAGTGAACTCATGCGGATCGGGTGCACCGATCAGCGGGTGGTTGGTACTGCGACCGGATTCATCCGCTGCATGGATATAATAACCCACCAGAGTTCCTTCTTCCATATAAGGGATGCTGGCCGAATACTGGTTGCCAAGCGATTGTGCCATAACAATCGATTCAAAGGCTCCGCCGTTGACCTGATAAAATACCTGCAGGGAGTCAGGATAAAGCGGCATGCCACTATAATTTGTTATGGTTGCGGTTATATTGTATTCATCCTGTAACTGTATATTTCCATGCAATGGAAAGTGGTCGATATGCAGCATTCCGATATCTGCAATCCCTTTCGTACGGCAATGGAGGGCATCGGTATTATACCATTCACCATACAAGATGCCATGGATCTCATAACCCGGCATGGCTGCTTCATAAACAGCAAGGGCATCATCATCGTAAGTGCTCCCGGTAACAGGAACAAATACTTTCTTATTCAAGATCAGGGAGTTTGTATATGGTGTATTCGGGGCATAGCCGGGTGTATAAACCCTGAAAACTTCATATGGCATACCCCAATCACTAAGGGTGTTCGCAAAATAATCTGCAACATATTCAAAATCATCATACCTGGGATCATTTTCCAGGACCTGCCCGATCAGGACCTTGTTCACTCCAAGGAATTTACCCCAGCAATCGACATGCTTGATATAATCACCCAGTGGATCTGGCAGCACATGATATTGTTCCACGCCAAGGTAGTCGTCAACCATATCCTGAATATCCTGATGGTTGAGGCCGGGGTTTTCTTCCCACACGAGGTCGGTAGAAGATGCCTGTGCATCCCCGGTACACATCCAATTTCCTCCCGTCTGCTCCAGCGACATTCCGAAAAGGTTTATGCCCAGATGGGCTGCTACCTCAACAGGAACTTCGTCATCATTGGGCCTGGGCCTGTTGTAAGGAAAGTCACACACTCCGAATTCCCCATTGCCATCGATCACGAACCATGGGCCGTAATCGCGGGTCCACCATGAGTCGGTCGGGGCAATGATAAAATCAATATTATCCATATTGGCGCCCCCGCTCTGATAAATGCTGGTAACCAGGTTTTGCTGGGATGAATTTGCAACAAGGGTAGTCACCCCACAATCCTGCGACATTTCAATGATCAGAGATGTTGGTATACCAAAGGGGTACCTTACCAGTACACTTTGCATCTGCTCATACTCAGCCACCATACGCACCGGGTGTGCCGGCGGATCAGTAGGAACAAAATTCTTCAGGTTATTATTGGGAAGCTTCATTTCCTCTTCGCTGAGGTAATGCATCTTTTTCCAGACAGGGATGTCCTGTCCCCTCACTGAGGCTGATAACATGACAATTCCGATAAATACAAGGAGGTTGATCTTTTTCATTTACTAGCGGTTTATAGTTTAGATAGCAGCTTATGTATTTGGTTGGCCAAATTTAGATAAAAAATCACTAACACTGTTCAGCAACATACCTCACCCCCTTAACCCCCCAAGCCCCTCTTTCTTCCTCATATGAAGGAGTGGAGGTCAGGGGGAGAGGCGATTTAAATCAATGGTCAAATCTATCCATTCAATTTTTAGATATCTTTCTTATATTTGCATAAAACAAACTGAGCTATGACATCACTATCCATCATATTAGGCGTACCAGGCTACTGGCAGATCATCCTGATCGTTTTGGTTGTACTACTGCTTTTTGGCGGGAAGAAAATTCCGGAACTGATGAAAGGTATTGGACGTGGAACACGTGAATTTAAGAAGGGTTTGAATACCGATGAAGAGGATGACGAAGGTGGCAAAGATGTAGCTAAAAAAGACTAAGACAAAGTTTTCCTTGTAAATTTAGGGGAACAGGAAATGTTGAACCAACATCATTCCTGTTCCCTTTTTTTATCCCATTTCGATCAAAAATCTCTGTATTATTAAAAATTGCACGAAATTTGCATGCAAAATTAATAACAGCTTACGTTTATAACTTATGATTGCTCCCAAAAATATTCTCTTTATCCTCTCTGTAGCCTTTGTATTAAGCTCATCAAGTATGCTTTCTGCCCAGGAAGAACAGCTTACTGATACAACACTCACACGCCCTGCTCCTGCTAAAGTCGTTCTCGACACAAGGATGGTTGCCGACACCCATGAACTGGGCCATGTGATATGGAAAGATTCGCCGGTACTGGCTATGCTCGACAGTATGGCTGCCATGAAATACTATGGCGATTATGATTTTGTCACCAATCGCGACAGCCTGAACATCTATGGATTTGCACTGAATGAGAAACCAGTCTATACAGATTCCGTGTATGCCGCCAGGATAGACTCCCTCAATGGCGAAACAACTATCGAGCTGGCTTATAACAGGGTGGTTAAAGATTACATCTACCTCTACGCAAACAAGAAAAAGGACCTTACCGCCAGAATGCTTGGCCTGGCAGAATTATATTTCCCCCTCTTTGAAGAACATCTGGATCGTTTCAATATTCCGCTGGAGATGAAATACCTTGCTATTGTCGAATCAGCGCTGAATCCAAGCGCCGGCTCCCGTGCCGGGGCAAAAGGACTCTGGCAGTTTATGTATGGAACCGGAAAAGTATATGGCCTGCGTGTCACTTCCCTGATCGACGAACGCTTTGACCCCTACCAGGCCACCATTGCCGCCTGTGAGCATATGAACGACCTCTACGATATTTACGGCGACTGGTCACTGGTGATGGCAGCCTATAATTCCGGGGCCGGAAACGTAAACAAGGCCATCCGAAGAACCGGTGGCATTAAAAGCTACTGGGCCATCTGGCCCTTCCTGCCAAGAGAAACCAGGGGATATGTACCTGCTTTCATTGCTGTTTACTATGTAATGACACACGCTGCGGAACACAATATTTATCCTGTTCCCCCCAGTATTTTTTATTATAAAATAGACACCCTGAGGGTGCATGATGTGCTTTCTTTTGACCAGGTAAATGAAATGCTCGGTGTTCCTATGGACGACTTGCGATTACTCAATCCGCTCTATAAAAAAAGCATCATCCCCTATAAGGATAGTGAAGAATTTTATATCTGTCTTCCAAAGGAATATGTAGGTGACTTCATTAATAATGAGCAAGCTCTATATGCCTATGTCACCAAGAAGGGGACTGAAAAGAAGACATTGTTGGCGGAGATCAAAAAGGCACAGGAGAGGACTATACACATAGTCCGAAGCGGGGAGAATTTGGGTTTGATCGCCCGTAAATACCATGTTTATGTGAGTCAGCTCAAGGCATGGAACAACAAGCGCAGTTCTACCATTTACCCGGGGCAAAGGCTGGTCGTATACCCCTCGGCCAAGTATAATCCCTCTTTTGCTCCTAAGCAGCAGTCCACTTCAACAGCAACAGCAAGCCCAAATGGAGTGCATACAGTACGCAGTGGAGAAAACCTGGGACTGATCGCCACGAAATATGGCTGTAGTGTAAACCAGATTAAAAGCTGGAACAAGCTCAGCAAAAATACTATTCAGCCAGGTCAAAAGCTGAAAGTGAATAAGCCGGCAACAGCCATTAAGGTGGATGAAAATGCTGAGTATGTATATCATACCGTGAAAGCAGGAGATACTCTCTGGGATATTGCAAAGCTCTACGACGGGGTGACGGTAAACCAGATCAAGCAACTGAATAATATCACAAATGCCCGGCGGTTGAAGCCCGGCGATAAGATCAGGATCTCTGTAAAAAGCTCCTGAAATAATACCTTAAAACCATAGTATTATGCATTTATTTGAGAACAGATTTCGCAGCCTCTGGATGATCCTTCTCGGATTATCTGCCATGGTCATCCTTTCATGCAATGCAGAAGTTAGACATGATCGTTCGACAGGAAAGACCAACGAGATATTGGTAGTGACCAACACCAAGACCCAATGGGAAAGACGCATTGGCTTCACCGTCAGGAAATTTTTCGAGGAACCCCTTTCCGGGCTGCCCCAACCTGAGCCCATGTTTCACCTTTTCAATGTGGCCGAGAAAGATTTCAATAAGGTGTTTATGTCACAACACAATATCCTGATTATTGATATTGATAAAAATTTTACGGAAGCACTGGTTGAAACACGGCACAATCACTGGACCAGGCCACAGCGTGTGATTAAGATCACTGCACCTGATACAGCCTCATTCAGGCAGGCTTTCGATGAACATAAAACGGCATTCCTCGAAGCCTATAATGCATTAGAGATTGAGCGCACCAACGAGCAGTTCAAGATGGCACGCAGTGTTAAGCTGAGAAACATTATTGAAAAGAAATTTGGCTTCACCATGCAGATCCCCGGTGGATTTGTGGTCGGGCAAGAGGATGAAACCTTTATATGGCTACGACAGAGCATGCATAAGGTAAAGCAGGATGTAGAGCTTGGCATCATCATCCACGAAGCACCCTATGTAGATACCAGCGCCTTTGCAGGGAATGAGATCCTGATCCTCAGGGACTCCCTTACATCCAAATTTATTGCAGGGCCCAGCACCGGTTCATATATGGTTATTTCAGAAGATTTCATTGCGCCTGTTTTTAAGCGCATAGATAATTTTGTTACCGGCTTTGCCGTAGAAACCAGGGGCCTCTGGATGGTACAAAACGACTTCATGGGTGGGCCATTTATCAGCTTTACCTTCGTCGATCCGCAACTGGAAAGGGTGATCACAGTTGATGCATATGTATATAATCCGGGCGACCTGAAGAGGAATTTCATCAGGCAGATGGAAGCCATCTGTTATACAATTTCCTTCGAAAAATAGTGTTGAGTTTTGAAGGTTGAGGGTTGAATTTGCCCCCCTCTTGATCTCCCCCCTAAAGGGTGGAGATAATTGTAAATTTACGATCACCGAATCTTATAGGCTTCTCCCCTTCAGGGGAGATCAAGAGGGGTTATTTCATTCTTTTATGTAAAAAACCGTGATAGTACCATGTTTAACACTGCTTACGTACTTGATCTTGTCGCCATCCATTTTCCCCAGTTCAATGGCATCGTCCATAGCATCAGCTTCGAGGCGGAAGCTTATCCTGTCGTTATCTGAGTTATAGGTCCAGAAGGCATCAGTGGTGTATCCATCAATACTAAGGGACATGCTGTGGTCTTCATTCAGGATAAATCTGGTGGTTTTTGTAGAGGCAATGGTATGGTCGATACTCTGCAGATTGGCATTGCTTGAATCCACGCGGGTAGAGACGCTCTCAGTCGTCCAGGTACCGATCAGTTTATCCTCAGCCGAGCCGCAGGAAACAATAAGAAGGCCTGCCACAACAGCAAGGACCATGATAGATATAATACGTACAATTTTCATTTCTGTTTTTTTATAAAAGTGTTATCCAAAAAAAACACAGCAAAGTAAGGCCTGTCTGAAATTAAATCCTACAAATCAAAAAGATCAATTTCATGAATAAAGTCCCTTTTCAGGATGGTTTTTCTTCTTTTCTGCTGTGCTTTTTTTGCAGCATGTTCAAGAATCACCTTCAGCCTGGCTTCGGCCGCTTCCATTGAATCGGCACTGATTTTCATGTCCATGGATTTTGCCAGTGTACGCACAGCTGTTTTATTGACTAATGACATCGTTGGGTAGTTTTGGTTACCTGACAAATATATGAAAAAATAGGTTCAGGATGCAGGATTCGGGGTGCAGGGGGGCTATTGCCTGATAAGCTTCTTCACCATTACCTTGTCATCATAGCTCAATTTCAGAAAATATATTCCGGATGGCAGGTCTGACAGGTCGATGCTGTTCAAGAAATCATGGCCGGAAACCGTATACTCAGTTTCCCTTAGCTTCACCATGGCTGAGTTGAATACAGAAGCCACCACCCTGGTATTATCCATGCCCTGGTGCGCAATATTCACCCTGTTCCTGGTAGGGTTGGGATAGATGCTTATGGCACTTTCAGAGGATGGTATTTCTGAGGTCCCGGTCATATCTACCACAGCAAATTCATACTCTGCAAATCGGCCGAATTCAGAATCGAAATTATAAATGGGAACCCCGCTATTATTCTTTATACGGATGAAGCCACTTCCGAACCCCGGTTGGTGCCAGAAATACAGGCCATTGTCGCCTGTATCATCGATCCTGAGCTTATAACAGCCCGGGCCCAGCGTTACTTCATCGATATACAGGGTTGTGTTTTCCATGTCGTCCCTTTCAAAGATGACATTTCCATCGATGTCGGTGATCGCATAATAGTTCTGATAACCCTGGTTGTTGGTCCTGCACTCGATGGTAACCGGTGTTTGGCTTATATCGACCAGGTCAACATCTTCGTATGTGAGACTGTAGACATTGTTATAGGCATATTCATCTGCCTGCCCGTTGGGGTTGCTGATGCTTACAGTAAAGGTGTTTGACGAACCCTGCCAGAAACCATAATTGGGAATGTCGAGGATCACCTCCGCTGTTTCCAGAAACTCAAGGCTACCACTCCATGACTGGCTTAAAATCTCAGCACCATATACTCCGTATTCTATATCAAGGTCGGTCAGTGTTGTTTCCCCGGTATTCTGTATCACTGCAACGGGATTGCTGCAGGCCGGGTTGAAACGTTGATGTGCAGCCGTAGGATTGGGCCTGTTAACATTGATAATGGCAGCATCGATGGTGAAATTCGGGGAGCCATAGGTCACCAGTTGCTGGCTATGCTGATAATTTGTACTTCCTGAAGCAAATATGATGGTATAATCCAGGTTGTGTACCTGGCCGGCTGTGACATGCTCTGTAATATCATACTCATACAGGTCGCTGGGTTCTCCCGGGCACCATCCTGCACGGTCGTACAACCAGGTACCTCCCTGTGGGTAGATGGGTATGGTGGAGCATTCTGTCCACAGTTGCCATTGATATTCATGATCGCCGCCATCAATATTGAACTGGTGCATGCGGGGAATGAATTCACCTTCCTGTCCATGGCCGGTAATTACAGACTTGAGTTTGAACATCGCCCCGTCGGGGTGCATCAAAAAGTCGCGCGGCTCAAAGGCCCTGTCGGCCAGAATATCCTGGTAGCTTTTGCTGGCAGGCCTCCATATTTGTCTGAAATCAAGGATGTCGTGTGGCGGTGTACCCACAATATAAAGGAATTTGATATCCATATCTTCCTGTCGCTGTCCACCCAGTTCTATCGTCATCCTTTTCAGGCCTTTTAACACATCCACATAATCGGTCACATCGAAATACCATATTTTCCCTTCCATGCCGAGGTCGAGGTTGATCCCGTAAGGAGTTACAAAAGACATCAGTTCCACTTTGCCGGGATACCTTCTGTAGTATTCGAGCAGTGTGATTTCTACGAATTCCGTTGCCACAACCTCATTGGAATCGATCAGCATCCCGTCAGGATCATAAACATATTCATAACCCGCTTCCCACACCAGCTCATTGCTCACTATGTTTATACTGTCGTGAAGCAT
>QMPN01000003.1 GCA_003648575.1 Bacteroidota bacterium | reverse complement strand
TTACCACCGGTATGCCGCAATGCCCGGCAATACGTTTGCCATCTCCGATTTGCAGTGTCAGCTTCTCCTCCGGTTTATGCAAAACAGTATGGCCATGAGAAGCCACAAAATCTGCTTTTAGTCTATTATTCTTCATGAAATCCCGGGCCTTCAGCCCGATATATTCTCCCAGGGCAAAGTGAACTTTTTCAATTTCAGCGGGGCTTGCCATATGAAGTGTGAGAAGCTTTTCCCACCAGGAATCTGAATAGGGGATGGTTTCTGCTGTTTCAATACTGAATGACCATTTACCATCACTATTGGAGAACATGCAATACGCCAGATCGAGGCCATCCAGGGAGGTCCCCGACATTATTCCTATACCATAGTAGTTTTCCACTTAAGCGGATTATAAAACACTTAATAGTCTTTCCAGGGCGATCCCCCGCGATCCTTTGATCAGGATATCTGTATCCGCAAGGGGGTTTTGTTCAAGCCAGCGATATGCTTCATTTGTATCCGGAAAAATATTCATTCCTTCGCCACTTCCTGCGACCAAAAATTCAGGCCCGACAAGGATCACAGTATCGAATTTATTTTCAATTGCTGAAATCACCTTCTGATGTTCTTCCTGCGAGGCATCTCCCAGCTCCAGCATATCGCCCAGGATCACGGCCTTTTTATCAGCCTTCTGCTTCATGAATTGTTGAATCGAAACCTCCATGCTCGATGGGTTGGCATTATAGGCATCGAGGAATATCGTATTGCTTCCGCTTTTGACAACCTGGCTGCGGTTGTTAGTCGGGATATATGACGCAATGGCTTTATTTATCCCTGTCTCATTTACCAGAAAGAATTTTCCTACGCAAATGGCTGCCATCACATTCTCAAAATTATAATCACCATATAAATGGGTCATGATATCATGACCTTCCCAGTGAATGCCCATGAAAGGTACAGATCCGGTAATTCTGCCCGAAACATCAGCCTCCGGATCATCGCCATAAGTTGCCCTTGGTATTTGGGATGACAAATCCATCAGCATTTCATCATTATAATGAACAAAGGCATCCCCCTGCATTGCTATCAGGTGTTGGTATAACTCCGACTTTGCTTCTATGATGCCTTCATAGCTCCCGAAGCCCTCAAGGTGGGCCTTCCCGATGTTGGTAATGATACCGTGTGTGGGATTTGCAATTGCGCATAGTTCTTTTATCTCTCCAATATGATTGGCTCCCATTTCCACGATAGCGATCCCCGCATCACTTTTTATCCCAAGGATGGTGAGGGGAACACCAATATGATTGTTGAGGTTCCCTGCAGTGGCATACGTATTGTACTTGACAGAAAGCACTTCCCGGATCAGCTCTTTTGTGCTTGTTTTTCCGTTGGTTCCTGTGAGCCCTATGATGGGGATATCCAGGGTTTTTCTGTGGTGTGCAGCCAGCTCCTGCAGGGCAGCCAGGGCATCATCGACTGTGAAGAAGCCGGGCCCATCAATAGTCTTGTCATCAACCACGGCAAGGCTAGCTCCATTTTTCAAGGCTTCGGCTGCATATTCATTGCCATCGAAGTTTTCGCCTTTCAGGGCAAAAAAGATCGAAGCTTTCTTAATATTCCGGGAGTCTGTTGTTACTCCGGTCGATTGCAGGTAATGCTGATATAGTTCCTTGATAGCTGACATCAGTACAAATATAAAAAAACCCCATCCGCCTTAGGCGGACGGGGTCGTATATTTTCTTCGGATCTGTTATTAACGTCCCGGCATCGGGCTACCGACCCTTGACATGGCACAACGGAATCCGATAAAGTTGGTTGCCATATTTTCGTTCATGAACCTTCGTTGACCGGGGCTCAGGAAATAGGCCCTGTCTTTCCATGATCCACCTTTATAAACACGTGCATCATCGCTGATCAGTGAAGTGGCACCGTATTCATACATACCGTCAGTCTGGTTAGACTCAGTGGGTTCAGCCAGCCAGTCACTGCTTTCCGACAGGTGAGACATCTGGTCACCATCATCGTAGTTCCTGTTATCAGCTTTGCGATAATTGGTTCTTCCAACGAGGTCTTCATCAGGTACTTCTTCGTACTTGATCCTGCCAAGGCTGTCTTTGTCAACCAGGAATCCATCCTGATCACGGATTGCATTTCTGAATACATTACCCCTGTATGGGTTATAGTCTGAGAAGTCTTCGAGTGAAAGTGGCCTGTATACATCAAGCACCCATTCACTAACGTTGCCACCCATATTATAGAGACCATAGTCGTTTGGCCAGTATGAGCCAATAGGAGCGGGGATGTCGGCACCGTCGTTGAGGTTACCTGCAACACCCATATAATCACCGCGGCCTCTTTTGAAGTTAGCTACGAAGCTTCCGTAATATTTCTTTTCATCGGTACGGGTATAGTTCCCGTTCCAGGGATACCTTCTTCTTTCAACAACCCTTTCATAGAGGGTGTTACCGATAAGTCCAAGGGCAGCATATTCCCACTCAGCCTCTGTTGGGAGCCTGTAGCGTGGTGTGATGAGCCCATCCTGAATACTGGCATTACGCTCTCCTGTGGAGTTGGGGTCCAGGTTACGGAGTGGCTTGTTCACCAATCCTTCATACTGGCCTGCCAGGTATGCTTCAGTGTTAAAGTTATTTTCGTTCCTTTGGTCCGGGTCCAGATCAAGGATGCCTTCCTGGATCAATATCCACTCATTCACCCTGTCGGTCCTCCATGAACAGTAGTCGTTTGCCTGTAACCAGGTTACACCAACAACCGGGTAGTTATGGTAAGCAGGATGTCTCAGGTAAGTTTCAACGAGGGGCTCGTTATAAGAGAGCCTGTCGCGCCAGACGAGGGTGTCGGGCAGGGCGTTGACAAATACCTGTGGATAATCAGCGCCAAAGATGCGCTTCAGCCAATAAAGATATTCGAGATAGTCGAGGTTGCTTACCTCCGTTTCGTCCATATAGAAGGAAGAAATAGTTACTCTGCGTGGGTAGTTATTCCAGTCGAACATTAAGTCTTCCTGGGTAGAGCCCATTACAAAGGTACCTCCTTCAACAAGGATCAGGCCGGGGCCGGGAAACTGTTCCTGACGCTCGGTGACTTCAAAACCACCGTTTTCGGGATTGTTATACTCCCAATTCGTTGTCCTGGAATATTGCTTTTTCTTGAAAAAGCTGCAGGACGACAATGATGCGATGAAGATCATCATCAGGAAAACCAGGGCTAATCTGCTGTACTTCATGATTTTGTTCTTTCTTTGGTATTGTTTGGTGACTTATTAACTAAAATCTGGGACAACTTATTGCCCGTATGCGCCTTCTTTTTTGATCAAGGCAATTTAACTGCCATCCCAGCGACACTTCGTGTGCACCACCCGTGGTGCTCTTCAGGTTGGAGAGGGTTATGTCATAACTATACCCAACCTTCAATCCTTTCCACTCAATTCCAATCATCGGGACCACGGCATCGGCATTCTCAAAATTGTGCCTGAACCATGCTCCTGCAATAAATGGTTTATAATTTATATACAAACCTACGTTTAATTGATGAAAATTGTTCTGCTGCATGTAAAGAAAATTTGGCGAAATAGAAAAATTTCCGTAACTATCATCTCGTATGTTCCTGCCATTCAGGTCGATAAACACGCCACCATGCACAGTATATTTTCTGTATAATTTGCTGTCACTATTGCTATAAAAAGCATTATTCGGTTCTGTAAGGTGGTGAACCGCAACGCCTGCATAAATATTTCCCTTATAAGAGAAGGCGATTCCCGCATCAAAATCAGGGTATGAAACCTGAGTGTTATCAGGGGGAACCTCAGAAGTAGGGTTGACCACCCCCTGGTTGGGGTCGATCATATCGCCAAAAATGAGATTTTCCCACTTTAAACTGGTTTGGATATAGCTTCCTTCAAGACCGAAATTTATATGGGTCCAGTTACCTATCTGAAGCCTGTATGAATACATCGCACTCACGATGTAGGTATTCATCAGGTCCCCTGCGTTATCGCCAAGGAAATACACGCCTACACCACCCTTGATCTTGGGGATGTACATATCGAAAGCTGCACTGTAGGAAACATAATTATTTGGCAGTGATGGCCATTGGTTCCTGTAACTCAGATTTATACGTGGACATATATTCGAACCTGCCAGGGCAGGGTTGAGGTACAGCTGGTTTGCGTAGAACTGTGAAAAATGAGGATCGGGCAATGATTGCGCCAGAGTCTCAGTAATCGATCCCAGCAAGAATAGCAATATTAGTATTTGAGTTACGCGTTTCATTATCGGGTCAAAATCGCATCAGAAAAATAATTGACAATAATACGAACATTTTTTTATTCTCAGACTCAATTATGCCTGAACCACCTTATTTTCGCAATATTAACAGAACAAAAACGTTTAGAAATGTAATTTATATATACTGATTTGTATATTTTTTCATATTTATCGGATGTACGCTGCTCATCTGATTGTAAAATGGCCTTAACCCCTTGCATATGCTTACGCGAAGAAATATCCTTCTAATACTGGCTTTGCTCATCCTCCCGCTTATGTCGCTGGGTGATGTCGGTCCCCTGCAAAGAACACTGAAATGGTCACCGGTCAGCCTGATCAAGATCACAGATACACGTTTTGTATCGGAACTGACATTCGATGGTGCGAGCTATAATTATGAAACAGCAGATCTTCCGGTATTTAGCGAACGTTTTGCAATTGGAAATTCCAATATCAGGGTGGAGGCTATCATCAGCGATGAGGTCTGGGAAAGTATTGATGAGACAGCCATAAAACGCATTAATGGTTATGAAATGATCACTTCAGGCCTGGAGGTTAAGACGGCAGTGGCGATTGAACGGAAACATGCTTTTGCGAGCCTTTCTTTTGTGCCTCTGCGAAGGAATGCTACCACAGGAATCTATCAGAAGCTGGTGTCCTTTAGCTTTCGTCTGCGATATATTGATCAGCCTTCTACGCAAAGGCCATCCACCAAGTCATATAAACAAAATTCGGTGCTTGCATCAGGAAAATGGTATAAAGTTGCGGTACAGTTTACCGGAGTACATATAATCACGTATGATGAACTTGCCGGTATGGGCATGAATATTGCCGATATCGATCCACGCAACATCAGGGTTTATGGAAATGGCGGAGGCATGCTGCCGGAAAAGAATGATATCCCACGACCGGATGACCTGATGGAAAATGCCATTTTTGTTGCAGGAGAGAATGATGGCAGTTTCGATCAGGGTGACTACATCCTTTTCTATGCAGAATCGCCGGATAGCTGGGAATGGGATGAGGACTCAGAACAGTTTGTGCACCAGCTCAACTTATATACGAATTTCACCTACTATTTCATATCCACGGATCAGGGAAGTGGTAAACGTATTCAAAATATCTCCTCCAGCACGCAGACAGCTACCCATAACGTGAATAAGTTCACCGACCGGAAATTTATAGAGGAAGATGACGTGAATATAGTGAGGACAGGACGCAACTGGTTCGAGTACCCTCCTTTCGAGGTGCAGACCACTGCCGAGTATACGTTTAGCTTTCCCAACATCGACCTTAACTCTGAGGTCATGATACGAACACGGGTGGCTGCCAGGTCGTACACCAGCAGTAACTTTAAATACTACCTGAACGGAAGCCATCTGGTACAATCACTCACGGTGCCTTCGGTATCTTTTTCTACGGATCAATATGCCCGTACTGCTGAGGATGAGGCCACATTTTCTGCCACCGGCCCCAATATTGTACTGAAAGTAAATTACAGCAAGCCTTTATCTGCTTCTATTGGCTGGATGGACTACATTGCCCTGAATGCCAGGAGGAACCTGAATTTCCCTGGAGGACAGATGGCTTTCAGGGACCCTGCCTCAGCTGGAATAGGAAACATTGCCGAATACACTATGAGCGGTGCTTCATCATCAGTGGTCCTCTGGAATGTTACCGATATTTACAATGTACAACGGGTGAATGTCAACCTGAATGGTTCTACCATGAATTTTAGATTACCTGCCGACATCATCAATGAGTTCATAAGCTTCGATGGAAGCAGTTATTACAGTGTTTCATTTGTGGAATCTGTACCCAACCAGAACCTTCACTCCGTGGCTATTCCCGACCTGGTGATCATAGCTCACGAATCATTCCTGAGTGAAGCAACACGTTTGGCCAATCACCACATAGACCATGATGGACTGAATGTTTTTGTGATAGATGTGGAGAAAGTATATAATGAGTTTTCTTCAGGGGCACAGGATATTGGAGCCATAAGAGATTTCATGAAAATGATGTATGACGAATCTATTGCCGGAGGGGAATGCCGATACCTGATGTTATTCGGAGATGCCTCCTATGATTACAAAGACAGGGTGGAGAACAACTCAAATTTCGTACCTACCTGGGAAGATGAACGTTCAATGAATATTATCAACTCCATTGCGACGGATGATTTTTATGGCTTCCTGGATGACGGTGAAGGTGGCGGAGGTGGGGGTGGTAACGAGTTGCTTGACCTTGGGATTGGCCGCCTGGTAGTTTCCACGCTCGAATCGGCAAGAAGCATGGTTGATAAGATCATTCATTATGCAAATGGGGAACCGGAAACCTTCGGCAGCTGGCGCAACGTGATTTGCTTTGTTGCTGATGATGAAGATGGGAACCTGCATATGGGTCACGCTGAAAAGATGGCCAAAAGGCTGGATACGACGTACAGGGATCTGAATATCGATAAGATATATTTGGATGCTTATCCACAGGAGAGCACATCCGGAGGCCAAAGGGCCCCCGAGGTAAATGATGCAATCAACAAAAGGATCGCCAAAGGGACCGTGATCATGAATTATACAGGACATGGAGGTGAAGCCGGATGGGCTCATGAACGTATCCTCGAGATCTCCGACATAAATGCATGGAGCAATTTCGATAAACAACCCATTTTTATTACCGCCACCTGTGAATTCAGCCGTTATGATGATCCTACCAGGGTCTCAGCCGGTGAGCTGGTACTTCTCAATCCCAATGGGGGTGCTGTATCATTGTTCACCACGGCCAGAGCTACATACGGCTCTCCTAATTTCGAGCTGAATAATGCCATGTATGACCTCATGTTCGAACAGGTGCAGGGCGAGTACCCTCGTTTTGGCGACCTCATCAGGTATGCTAAGAATAAGAACGGTGGTATAAGCGATAATGATAGAAAATTTATTTTACTTGGCGACCCGGCATTGCAACTGCCTTATCCCGAGCATGAAGTGAACACTCTGAAGATTAATAATGTTAGTATTACCAGTGTGCCGGATACTCTCAAGGCACTACAGAAGGTAAGCGTGAGCGGTTCGATACTGGGTCCGGGTGGCCAGACACTTCAATCGTATAATGGGGTGCTCCGCCCAACGGTATATGATAAACCCACAGTGATCGAGACACTGGTAACGGATCCGGACAGCAGACCTTATTCTTTCGAACTATTGCTGGCTATTCTCTATAACGGGAAAGCGAATATCACCAATGGACAGTTTAGCTTTTCCTTTATTGTTCCCAAGGATATAGCATATAACTACGGCTATGGAAAGATCAGCTATTATGCCAATAATGATACTGAGGATGGCTCGGGTAATTACGAAAATATTATCATTGGAGGATTTGATAATAATGTTCCACCTGATGAGTACGGGCCCGAGATACAACTGTATCTTAACGACGAGAATTTTGCCTTTGGCGGAATCACTGACGAGAGCCCGGTGCTCCTGGCATATGTCAACGATTCCAGCGGTATCAATACTGTCGGGACGGGTATCGGGCACGATATCGTGACTACACTCGATAACAACAGCAATAAGTCGGTGATCATTAATGATTATTACGAATCCGATATTGACAGTTATACCAGTGGTGTGATCAGGTATCCCCTCTCTGCACTGGCAGAAGGAAGTCATGCATTGAAACTGAAGGTATGGGATGTACACAACAATTCATCCGAATCCTATACCGAATTTACAGTTGCCAGTTCAGCTGAACTGGCTATTGACCATGTGCTGAATTATCCAAATCCCTTCACCACCAGCACAGCATTTTATTTTGATCATAATCAGCCCAATGCAATGCTGGAAGTGCAGGTACAGATATATACAGTTTCCGGCCGATTGATCAAAACACTGGATGAGTTTGTTATGACTAATGGATATCGGTCAGAACCGATATACTGGGACGGACTGGACGATTTTGGTGACCGTATCGGAAGGGGTGTATACATATACAAACTGAGGGTTAGGAGCCAGGATGGTTCATTTGCTGAGAAGCTTGAGAAACTGGTCATCCTCCGTTAAGGATTTTTAAGAAAGAAATATACATCGAAGCAGGCAACCATAATACATAAATTCCTGTCTGGTAATTAATAAGCATAGGTGCTAATATGAAACGCTATTTATTACTCCTTTTATTTTTATCTGCCTTCAGCGCATGGTCTCAGGATACTGACCTCAGAGTGAGCCTGGGCGATTTCAGGGTGGAAACCCGTTATATGAATGCGGATATATCAACGCTTGCCCTCGATTTTGATAACGCATACTTAGATGATATGTACGGCCTGCTGCCGGTACATATTTATCGCTTCCCTTTGCCGTCATCCAATATTTCCATTACTGCTGAACTGCTTGAAGAACATACAGATACTTTTGAGTATCCCGGCTTACATGCAGTTGCAGATGCCGAAAAGATCAGAGATGAATTCAGTGTTCATACCAGCATAGTGTTCCTGGAAGGAAAGCCTTTTGGGGAATTGCTGATCCTGCCCTTTAAAAATATTGCAGATAATCATGTTACGGTGCTGGATTCCTGCACCATTCATATGGTCATGAAGGAAAGCACGCCATCATGGAGAATCCCGGATTCATTTGTAGCAAACTCTGTGCTGGCAACAGGAAAATGGTACCGCCTTGCTACCGAGAAAACAGGGATATACAAAATTACTTATGACGACCTGAATAATATGGGGATCAACCCGGCTGAACTTGACCCGGGCAAGATCCGGATCTTTGGCAACGGAAATGGGATCGTTCCTGAAAAGAATTCCGATGAAAGGTTTGATGACCTTTTTGAGAATGCCATTTATGTATACGGCGAAGTGGACGGTGTTTTCGATGAAGACGACTACATTCTCTTTTACGGCCAGTCGGCGGTAAAATGGGGATATGTGCCTTTTGAGGGCTTTAGTCTTTTTGTGCACCAGATCAATTTTTATACGGATCAGACCTTCTACTTTCTGAATATCAATGACAGCCCGGGAAAGAGGGTTCCGCTTATTGAGTATCCGGGCCTTACCCCAACTGTTACTGTTGAAGAGTTTACAGACTATGTTGCTCATGAGAACGATACGGTGAATATTCTGAAAACTGGCAGGGAATGGTATGGTGAGCGCTACGGCGATCAGAATTCATACGATTATACTTTTAACTTCCCGAATATAGTTGATGACTACAAGGTAAGCCTGATGACCAATCTTGCTGCTCGTTCAACGCTTGAAAGCAAGTTCGACCTATACTACGATGATCAGCACCTGCTGGAAGCACCTATCTCAAAAATCATCGTCGGGACCACGGTATATGCATGGACGACATCGCCTGACACCATAGGTTTTTACCCTGTTCTGGGTGATGAGGTCAGTATTCGTGTAGATTATGACAAGCCTACATCCACTTCACAGGGATGGATGAACTATATTTCTGTCAATGCCAGGAGAAAGCTGATCTATACCGAACCATTCATGTCGTTCCGCGATCACCTGAGCTTCGGTCCGGGAGAAGTGGCAGCGTATAAAGTTTCAGGAGCTGATGAAAGTCTGGTCGTATGGGATGTGACTGATCCGATCAACATCACCAGGCAGGCAGGTAATCTCATAGGAGATGAGTTTACATTTATAGCTCCTGCAGAAGAGATCAGGGAGTTTATAGCCTTCGATGGCAGCGGATATAATAGCGTGGAGTTCATTGAGGAGGTGGAGAACCAGAATCTTCATGGATATGAGCCCGTGGATTACATCATCCTCTCGCATCCACAATTTATGGAGCAGGCGCAACGAATGCTATACCTGCATCAATATCTGGATCAGATGAGTGGTTTAATAGTCACCCCACAGGAGATATACAATGAGTTTGCTTCAGGAAAGCAGGACCCATCTGCCATCAGGGATTTTGTGCGTATGATGTATGAAAGGACAGATACGAATGATCGTAAGATATACCTCTTGCTTCTTGGTGACGCCTCTTATGATTATAAAGACCGGGTGCCTGAGAATTCCAATATGGTCCCTGCCTACCAGTCGCTGGAAGCCTTAAAACTTGGCTATTCCTTCGTTACCGACGACTTTTTTGGCCTGATGGATCCGGGTGAAGGTGTAAATGCTTGGGGTAAATCTGTTGACATCGGTATAGGCCGTTTTCCTGTACATACCCTGGAACAGGCAGATGCCATGGTTAATAAGATAGAAACCTACCTTACCATGAAACCAGAAGTTCTAAGGCCCTATAGAAACGATATTTATTTTATTGCACATGACGGCGACCAGAACCTGCATTTCAACCAGGCTGAGAAGCTGCAAATGATGATCGATACCGGTTATAAGGATTACAACATTCATAAGATCTATTGCGATGCATTTCCCATGGAGTCATCAAGCAGTGGCGACCGCTACCCTGATGTGAACGATGCCATCGATCGCATGATGGAAGTTGGCAGTCTGATTGTTAACTATACCGGTCATGGTGGAGAAGCAGGATGGGCGATACAAAGCATCCTCGATATCCCGATGATCAATGCATGGACCAACTGGGACCGCCAACCGCTCTTCATCACGGCCACCTGTGAATTCAGTCGCTACGATGAGCCCAGCATCATCTCCGCCGGAGAATATGTATTTCTGAATCCTTTCGGAGGAGGGATCGGATTGCTGACTACCTCCAGGCTGGCATGGGCTGATCCGAACTTCAGGTTGAACAAGGCTGTGTATAATCATATGTTCCAGCGCCCTGGTGGGGAATATTATAAGATCGGCGATATTGTCAGACTTGCCAAGACCGACCAGAATAACGGTACCAACATTAAGAATTTCGTATTGCTGGGGGATCCGGCCATGCAGCTGGCATATCCTGATAATCAGGTAGTCACGACAGAGTTAAACGGGTCCACATCCTTCTTCCAGGCAGATACCCTCTCATCGATGTCTATGGTGAATATTCAGGGAATGATAATTGATTATGAGGGAGATACTTTGCATGATTTCAATGGTGTTATCTACATTGACGTGTATGACCAGAATGTTAAAATGTCGACATTGGGAAACAGGCATGGTTCTATTCCTTCTGACTTTTATGCGCAGGGGCAGAAGCTTTACAGCGGAAGGGCTACCGTGAAAGATGGTGCCTTCAGCTGTGACTTTTTTATGCCGAAAAATATGAATGCCAACGTTGGCTATGGAAAGATCAGTTTTTATGCGTACGATACCGTGAACATGCGTGACGCCCAGGGCTATTACAAGGCCCGTATGGGAGGTTCGAATCCGGATGCAGTGCCTGATATTGCCGGCCCGGATATGGACTTGTACATCAACAATACTGATTTTGTTTCCGGACAACTCACCGATAGTGAGCCTGTTTTCTTCGCATACCTTTACGATGAGCATGGGATCAACTTCACCGCCAACGGCATAGGCAGGGATATTACCCTTACAATGGATGATGATCCATCATCAACAGTTGTTCTCAATGATCTTTTCGATCCTGACCTGGACTCCTATCAGGGAGGCTGGGTGAGCTTTCCGTATTCTGACGTGGAAGATGGCATACATACACTTACCCTGAAAGCATGGGATAACATGAATAACATGTCTGAAAAAAGCATTCAGTTTGAGGTAAGTGAAGATGCTCCGCTGCAGCTTACAGGGGTGATGAATTATCCCAATCCTTTCAGCGATTACACCTATTTTGTCTTTGATCACAACAAACCCGAAAACAGTTTCGATGTCGAGATCCGGATCTTCAATATCAATGGCCAGTTTGTTGAATCCCTCCGGGGCCATAGCTCGGCTGAAGGACTGTCGATTAGTCCGCTGATGTGGGACGGCACTGATTCGGGTGGGAATAAACTGGGATACGGAATCTATATCTATCGCATCTTCGTTACCGACAATCAGGGCACCCAGTTTGTACAAACCTCTAAACTGATCTTCACAGGTAAACAATAAGGAGTATTTTCTGTTTATAAATTATTAACGCAGTATTATTTATCAGGACCACAAGCATTATCTATTATAAATCTATGAGTGCAATATAGTTTACAAATAATCGTTACATTTGCACGTTCAAAAAATCATAAATTACCCTATGAAACGAAGTAGTCTATTTTTATTCATCTTCCTGGCCGGTATCATGTCTCTGCAAGCCCAGCTTACGTATGACGAAACAGGGGGGAAAGACAGGCTGAACACCATTACTACGGCGGTACCATTTTTGATGATTGCACCGGATGCCAGGGGGGGCGGGCTGGGTGATGCTGGTGTTGCTAGCTCACCTGATGCCAATTCTATGCATTGGAACCCTGCCAAGTACGCTTTCGTTGATAAGAAAATGGGTTTTTCCATTTCTTTCAGCCCATGGCTCAGGAAGCTTGTTAATGATATTTACCTGGGATACCTTACCGGATATTATAAGATCGATGACCGTCAGACAGTAGCCATGGGATTAAGGTATTTTTCTCTTGGCCAGATACTTTTTACCGATGAGATCGGAAACCCGCTGAACTATTACTCACCTTACGAATTTGCCCTTGATGGTACGTATGCAAGGAAATTCTCGGATAATTGGGCCGGGGGTATTGCTGCCAGGTTTATATATTCTAACCTCACGCAGGGGCAGTTTGTTGGTGGTGCCGAATCCAGTGCCGGAATATCTGTTGCTGCTGATGTGTCGGTATATTACCAGAATGATGTTGAAATGGGTGCCATCGACGGTGTATTTGCATGGGGCCTGAATATCTCAAATATAGGTACCAAGATATCCTATAACCAGACGAATATTGAGAAGGATTTCATCCCGACAAATTTCAGGATCGGCCCTTCATTGAAGATCAATATTGATGAGTATAACAGCATGACTTTCATGCTTGACATTAATAAGCTACTTGTACCTACACCACCGATCTACCTCCGGGATGATTCAACAGGACAATTCATTGTTGCCCCTGATGGTGAAAAGGTCATTGCTAAGGGTATGAACCCTGATGTGTCTGTGGTTTCTGGTATGATACAATCGTGGTATGATGCACCGAACGGCTTCTCAGAAGAATTGAGAGAGTTCAGTTTTGGTGGAGGTGTCGAGTACTGGTATAACAAACTGTTTGCCATCAGGGGCGGTTTTTTCTATGAAGACAAGACCAAAGGAAATCGTAAGTTTTTCACCCTTGGTGCAGGTCTGAGATACAATGTATTCAGTATCGACTTTGCCTATCTGATTCCTCTGGAGCAGCAGAACCCGCTGGAGAATACACTCCGTTTCTCCCTTCTCTTCGATTTTGACGCATTCACTGGCCAAGAGTAACCCATGAATTTTCGTATCGGTCACGGATTTGATGTGCACAGGCTGGTGCCTGGCAGAAAGCTGTGGCTCGGAGGCATAGAAGTTCCATTTATTATGGGCCTTGCCGGCCATTCCGATGCAGATGTGCTTATACATGCCATATGCGATGCCCTGCTTGGGGCGATGGCTATTGGTGATATTGGCCAGCATTTCCCCGATGCAGATGATACATACCGGGATATCGACAGCAAAATTCTATTAAAAAAAGTGGCTGAAATGATGGTGACGGAAGGATGGTGTCTGGGAAACCTGGATACTACCCTTATTCTGGAAGAGCCAAAGGTTTCGGAATTTATCCCTGAGATGAGAGCCAGCATTGCTGCACTTCTCGGAGCTGATGTGAACGATATATCCATTAAAGCTACCACCACCGAATCACTGGGCCCGGAGGGCAGGGGAGAAGGTATTTCAGCACATGCTATGGTGCTGATCCATAAGAAATAGCTTAATGCCCTTTGATCAGGGTTGTTTTAGAAGAAGGCTTGCCGGGTGCTCCGTCGCCACGGTATCCCATCACACGCCCGTCACTCAGCCTGAAGTAATAATCACCGTCCCAGAAGAAAGATTTCCATCCGGTGGGTGAAAAGTTTACCCTCACTACTTCGCAACCAAATTCATCATTATGGCCTGATTCTTCCTTTTCAGCGCTGAAGCTGTTGATCTCCATATCGGCGGGGCTTTCGGTTCCGATCGACCAGAAGACGATCTCTTCCTCATCGGAAAAAACAAAATTGTCCATGCCGGGATTCATGGGGAAGAGTTGTATCCAGGGCTCATCATCATCCATTTCTTCCAGTTCATCTATCTCATCACCTTCCAGAAATCC
The DNA here is from genome assembly GCA_003648575.1 of Bacteroidota bacterium. Next base: position 17,903 of record QMPN01000003.1, on the reverse strand, counting down.
CTTGATACGAACTCCTTCCGGTGTAAGTTTTGCCAGCACGTCGGTATGTTCTCCAAACCTGATATACCGCCAGGAAAGGGTATTGTATTCATGGTCAGTGATCAGTACTTGCTTAGCTGTAGTATCACCCTCTAACAAACATGCTACGCGGATGTAGTAGCCATCACCTGTTTGCTTCATATCATAATGATAATAGATGAGCTCATCGCCTCTTTTTTCTTCATAGATATGCGTCTGGGCTAATACCTGTGTTGACGTGAAAAGTGCCAGGGCCATCAGAATGATCCGGCTCAGAATACGGTAGATAAATTTCTGCATCTTACTTCAGTTCAAAAGAATCATAAAATTCACTCAGGGTTTTTTTGGAGATGGGTTTACCATACTGCAGAATAGCGATCTGATACAGGCGGTTTCCTGCCAGGATCACCTCATAGGCTGTATGTGTGTCGTCATTGCTTTCTTTGCAATATATCCCTTTGTAGCCATCATGCCAGGTGGTCTCTTTCTTAGCCTTTTCAACATTGATCCCCCATGAGCCCAGTGCCCCATCAAGAGCAGCGTTGAGCAGGACATCATTGTCAGATTCTTCAACCATGTCTTCCGGATAATCGATATAGGCAACCATAAAAGCTGCATCGGTGGACTCTTCATAAAGGTAGGTGTACATTTTTAACATGCCCACAGCGGTTTCTACATCTTCAACGCTGTATTCGGGCTCAGCCGGAAATATGATAAAGAATTTTCCTTTGATGGAGGAAAGCTTATGCCCCTTCTGAGCCTCAGCCATGACGGGTAACATAGCCAGTATCAATAGTGCAATACCTATTCGTAAAATGCTTGTTTTAATTTTCATAATCAGGATTGTATATTTCTTCGGGTTTAAAGATAATAAAGAAATTATTCCCATAGCCTGTCCATGAAGTTTACCAGGTAAACTTTATGGGTGGCACGGGTAAGAGATGTATATAGCCATCGGAGGTATTCCCTGTCGATCATATCCTCCTTCAGGTATCCCTGGTCAACAAACACATGCTTCCATTGTCCACCCTGCGTTTTATGACAGGTTAGCGAATAAGAAAATTTTACCTGCAGGGCATTATAATACTGGTTTTGCCCAATTTTAGCCATGCGCTGTGAACGTGATGGGATGTTGTCATAGTCGAGCATCACATTTTCCAATAGTTTGTTCTGCGCATCCATGGGGAGGGCTGGAGAATTGGCCGTGAGGGTATCGAGCATGATCAGGGCATCGATCTCTTTCTCATCCGGATAGTCGATCAGCCTGAAAGTTACATCTGCAAACCGATGCCCATATAGTTGTTTAATATTCCTGATCCTCAGCAGCTCGATGGTGTCTCCATTGGCAATGAATCCTGCTCCGGATCCTTTCGGGAGCCAGAAATAATTGTTGCGCACTACCATCAGCTGGTCGCCGGCAGTGAGTTCATCCTCATGGTACAGGATGCGGTTTCTGATCTCACGGTTATAGATATTTGCACGCTTGTTCGACCTGCTTATCACCACAATATCCTCCAGCTCAGCGGATGCATACACATCCTGCAGGAACTCAAGCAACTCATTGCCATCCAGCCTGAGAACATCATCGAAACCTTCATTGTCAAAAAAGGGCATATCAAGCCTGTCTTCCCTAATCTTTTCACGCAGGCGGGTAGCATTAGCCAGGATGCCCGACTCCCTGCTTTGCCTGACCACCTCCCGGAGTTCGTAGGTTCTTACCTGCAAGTTGAAATTATTTTTCAGGTAGTCGGGATGCAAAGCCGGGCTGAGCTCTATCCCGACAGGGGGGAGCTGGGCTGTATCGCCAATGAGCAGCAGCCTGCAATTTTCACCACTGTAGACATACTCCATCAGGTCATGCAAGAGTCTCCTGCTCCCAAACAGGCTACCATCAGAAGCCGATGAGTCCGGGATCATAGAAGCTTCATCAACGATAAAAAGAGTGTTCTTGTGTTTGTTCTCCGTCAGGACAAAACGTAGCTTTCCGTCGGACGATTCACTTTGCATATAAAGCTTGCGGTGTATAGTATATGCCCGCCTGCCCGAATAGGATGAGATCACTTTGGCGGCACGTCCTGTCGGAGCCAGCAATACCGACCTCATCCGTATATTTTTGAGCACATTCACCAGGGAACTTACCAGCGATGTTTTCCCGGTACCGGCATAGCCCTTTAAGAGGAAAAGGCTGTCGCTGTGGGGATGGGTAACAAATTCGGAAATTTGCGCTATTGCCTCACGCTGTCCTGCGGTGGGAGGATATGAAAAGGCCTGTTGCCATTGATATGCAAATGAGGTTGGGTCTATCATGCAGATATATCAGAATGGATAACCAATACCGAAATTCCAGAACCATATTCCTTTGCTGGCCACCCATTTGTCTCCTTCCGGCATAGAAGGATCGCGCAAGCGCCAGGCAAAGTCAACTCTGAAAATAAAGAATTTGAAGTCAGCCCTGAGACCAAGTCCGGCATCAAGGGCAATTTGTTTGTAAAAAGTGTTGAAATTGAATTCTGCCTCCGGGAAATTTTCATTTGCATTCATTAACCACACGTTCCCGGCATCTGCGAAAAGGGCTCCCTTGAAGAAATCGTAGATAGGAAAGCGGAATTCGATATTGGATTCCAGGACAACATCCCCCATTTGATCTACACTGGTTCCCGGATTGGAAAAGCCACCGGGCCCAAGCCCGCGATATATCCAGGCACGCATACTATTCGCACCTCCCAGGTAAAACCCTTTCTCGAAAGGTAAGGCATCAGAGTTTCCATATGGTATGCCAATACCAGATAATAGTCTGAAAACCACCAAATTATCCCGGTTAATCATCCAGAAGTAGCGAAAATCTGTTTCCAGTCGGGCATATTGAGCATACCTGATACCGGCGATCGTATAATAACCGGCACTGTCTGTTTTGCTGTCAAGCATACTGTTGAAGCCATAAAAGATGTTCCCTGATGTTTCAATATCACCCCTGAAATAAATGAAGTCCTTCACCTTTTTCAGATCCTGGTTATTATAGATAAAACTATATTGTATGGCTGTGATCAGGTGGTCGGTGTATTGGTTTTTCAGCCTGGCATCGTCAATTTCTTCAAGCTCCTGAGTAAATTCAGGTGTTGGGTACATCTTAACAGAGCTGATGTTGAAAGGCTGGATGATATGTTTTTTTTGTTTCGATTCCTCCCACTCATAACCAAAGCTAAAATTGAGCAGATACCTGTCGTAGGTAGGCCTCATCCTGAAGTTAAATCCAATGGCAACGGTCGTTATCGGCCTGAAATATTTCGGAAATCGTTCCAGTTTTACAGGGATCAGGAAGCGAGGGAACTTCACCTGGGCCTCCATACCCCATTCGAAGGTGTTAAAAAACAGAAAAGTGTTCTGATCTGTGGATTGATCTGAATTTGAACGCTGGGCTTCCATGGCCCCCCTTACCTTAAATTGGAATGTTTCCCCGTTGCGAAAGATGTTACGGTTTCTGTACGTGATATTGCCACCAATACCCAGGTCGCCGCCCGAGTTGGTACCTTCGCCTTCAATGCTGTATTGATGCACAGGAGCACGCTGGAGAAGGATTTTGCACTTAAGCTTTTTAAACTCCCCGCTGTCCGGAGCCATCTTCGGAAGGGCTTGCTCAAAGTTAATATTAGCGAACTTATAAATACTGAGGTAACCGAAGCGTTTATAGGTTTCCTGTACATCTTTCAGACTATAAGGCTCGTTGTCTTCTATCATTATATTCTGAGCCAGAACTTTGGGATTGATTCTTAGCTTGTTCCTGTACAGGACATGATAAAAGTTGGCAGGGTAATCTTTTTTGATCTGATGTATTTCCTGAACGATGGTGTCGTGTTGGCGGGTATGAAGCTTAGCGAGGGAGGGGTCATAATCAGGGTAGATCATGACCTTGTCGATCATATACCTGGAATGCCTTTCTTCAATGAATTTGCCTGCTGAATCAGGATCCGGTATGCTGATGCTCTTTACCTTGAAGAACAGGTCCATTTCCTTGTTGCCAATCATACTGTCAACCTCGAAATATACATAGTCCTTCACAAAACCATAGTAGCCATTGTTGTTCAGGAAGGTGCTGACTCGCTCACGTTCTTTGTCAAGTGTGTATACGTTATACACCTTTCCTTCTTTAACACGTGAGTTTTTAGTGGTTTTGTCAACCCAGAATGCCAGCTCAGGATCCTCGACCTCATATTTGATATTTCTGATCCTGTATGGTGTTGAAGGCGTGATCTTGTAGCTGATATGAGCTCTTTTCGATCGTTCTTTATATGCTATGATGTAATCAACATCCGAATAGAAGTATCCAACGTTACCAAGGTATTTTTCCATGTCCCTGCAGCTTGCAGCAGCCATGGCGGTGTCGAGGATCACAGGCCGTTCACCAACGGTATTCTCCAGCCAGTTCCTGTACTTGCTTCGCTTGCCTATTTGTGAGCGGTTGTAGGCCCAGAGTTTGAACCTGACCACCCCTGCAAATTTCTTATTAGGTCTTTGCTGAATCAGTCCGCTCAATTGCGATGTTTCGATGCCGGGATTTTTATCGGAGAAGTGGATCTTATTCCGTGTAATAAGGTATTCGTTATCGGCAAAATGCCTGGTATTGCTGCATGATGCCAGCATCAGGATCAGCAGTGTAAGCGTACCAAAAGAAAATAGCAGTCGAGCTTTCAAGATCCGGTGTAAATATTAAAAGACAAATTTAATGCATTTTTTATGCCAATTATCGTTGAAGGTTCATCATCTGAAACATCAAAAGGATATTTACCTGCGGCTCGAACCCGTTCATGTCTTCAATTCGAAAATCACTCAGGTTGACCGGTCCGATGGCCCTTACATCATGGAACTTCATCTGCGTATTTTTTACATATGCAATATTAAAATTGAACAGGACAGGGACAGTGAACTCTTTGATGATGAGATCCAGTTCAACCTTATATTGTTGCTGCTCATTTTGATTGTACAGTATATCGTTAAGTGGCAAAAACCCCCTGATCTTAAGAGCGTCCTGCTCCGGATCTGCTGACGACTCACGGCCCTTGTTCAGCAAGTCCAGCTCAACAAGGTTTACCACTCCATTGATCTCCCCCGTTTCATAATTGATGCTTAAACCAAAGACCTTTGTCTTTTTTTCAACAGGTTCATCAAACTGAACACCATGCATCTGGAAATTCTGGTTTCTGACCAGAACCATTTTGGTGACCTGGCTAAAAGCCCCTGTAAAAGAGAATATCAGTACAATGAGGATGATGTTTTTCATGGCATATTGTTTTGGATTCATATACAAATATAAAGATAAGATTTAGTTTTATGCATATTCATGTGAATAATGAAATTATTGTAGTTTTGCTGGCTAATAATCAGCCGCATATCATGTATAAGATACTTTTATTACTGGCAGGAGGGGGCATCGGGACCGTAGCCCGTTATGTGGTATCTGATTATACCCATAAGTATTACCTGGGTAGTTTCCCGCTGGGTACACTCGCCGTTAATATGATCGGTTCGTTGGTCATTGGGATCTTATGGGGCCTGTTCGATATGCAAAACCTTTCCCATGGGATACGGGCCTTCCTTTTTATCGGAATACTGGGAGGATTTACTACCTTTTCTTCTTATGCCATTGAGTCATTCAATATGTTCAGGGATGGAGATGTTAAACTGGCTATGGTGAACATCATGGCAAACAATGTGCTTTCAATCGGGATGGTGATCCTGGGGATCATGTTATCGTCAAGCCTTCAGAAGCTTTAGCTTATCAGATTCATGTCAGCTTATTTGTTTTGTCTTAATGATCATTACCGTACTGTCGGCATCAGCTACGGGTATCAATGACTCTGTAATGCCTGAAACGAAGGTATCAACGGCCTTCATTAACTCAGGCCAGTCAGTATTATAATCATGGATAAGGATGATTCCTCCTTCTGACAGTCGTGGGTAGAAAAATTCCAATCCGGCCAGGGTAGGATTGTGGAGGTCGGCATCCATACTTACAAATGCAAATTTTGTTTCCTTTAGTTTATCTGCAGAGTCAGGGAAATAGCCTTTACGTATGAAGATGTTTGGGCTATCCCCAAGCAGGGTTTTAACTTTTTCGGCAGAAGTGTCAGAAAAATGTCTGCTGGTATATCCGGAGGCTTTCCCTGTTTCTTCCTTCAGGTCTTTCTGAGGGAAACCCTCGAAGGTATCGAAAAGGTGGAGCTTCCTGTCCGGGGCGCAGTGGTGGATCACACGGGCTGTATCACCTTTATATACGCCCAGTTCAGCAAAATCTCCGGGAATGTTATCCTCCAGTAGCCTGTTGATCTGCATCCAGATATTATAAAATCGTATGCGGTCGGAGTATTTTTTTTCTGCTTTCAGGAGTTCCGTCCCTATCCTGCCATCCTTCACAGCTTTCACCCATGCAAAAGGTTTTCTCACTTTCGATGAATAATTAAGAAAGATAAACCGAAAGAGAAAAATAAATACAACTGCCAGCAGAAGCACTTCTATTATACTGAGAATATCTCCGTAATTCATAGGGTAAAGTTACAAAACTTCAAACTTCAGACTTCAAAGTTCAAAGTTCAAAGTTCTCTCCGTTATTTTTGATCAAAGGAGAATGGGCGCTTTTCTTCCTTACAAATGATCTGGGCAAGGTGATTCCCCATCATAACGACATGATTCAATCCACCGGATACTCCGGCCCATTGTCCGGTCATATAAAAGCCTTCCAAACCTTTGATCTTCCAGTTTGTGGGCTTGCCGGTAATTTCCTTCTTTGCTTTCCAGCTGATCTGCCCGCCGGTCCAGTTACCCGTGTACCGGATGTAGGTTGCAGGAGTTGCGACATCTATCATTTCAATGTTTTCCTTTATGTCACCAAACTGTTCATCAAGTGCATCAATGATCTTCGCTGCGATGCGTCCTTTCTGCTTATTATATTCCTCTATATCATCCTCGCGCAGGTCTTTCCAGTATTCCCAATCCAGGGCATCAGGCATAAGTGTAAGCAGACTTTTCCCCTCCGGTGCTGCCGTAGGGTCGTAACAGTAATGTGTTAGGTCAAGATGATCCAATGTTGTTTTTGGATCGATCATTATTGGATTCTTAAGAGTGAAATAGATCTTGTGGCTTTCCTTTGAAAAGTCTTTGTTCACTCCCAGTGATACATAGAGGGTTTTGTCGATCGTTTCATAAAGAGGACCTTCGTATTTTTCTATAATTCGCGGGTCTTTGTATTGCCCCTTTAACATCTTGTAAATGGTGGATCTGCCATCGGCTGCTGAGATGATTATATCAGCTTGATGGGTCTTCCCATCTTCCGTTACAACACCTTTAGCCCTGTCATTTTCGATTATTATTTCAGATACCTTGGCATTGAATGTAATCTTCCCTCCCAGGTCTAAGTAATTCTTCAATATCAATGAGGATAGCATATTAGCACCACCAATCGGGTATCCCATTTGTTTATTGTGCCTCCAGACGAGTGTCAGCATGGTCGAAAAGAGTGGCAGTTCATCAACAAATGCAAGCTGGAATGCTTTTTTAAAGTATGGATTTCTGAGTTTCGCTGTAAACTGCGCATTGCTGATCCTGAAAGCCTTTATCATGGGGATAGCGGAAGGAAGAATCATTATGCCGGCTTTCATTTTATCTCGCATATTCATCACTTCAACAGGCATTCCTGTCGGAAGTTTAATGTTTAAAAGCTTTCGAATGCTTTTTACCAGAAACCGGATCTGTTTTTTGTCTTCCGGTGCCTTTTGCATTAATTCCTTCTCGAGCCGATCAATGTTGCTGTACAGGGTGATGATATTTTCTCCATCAATAATCGAGCAATGCTCATCAGAATATACAAAATCCATATTCTTCATATCGATCAGCCCATTCCAGAAGGGGTAGGTGCTTTCTTTTTCCGAACTTCCAACCATAAAGTGAATGCAACCATCAATCATGAAATCATTACGCTTCCATGATGTACACAGGCCTCCTGCTCTTGAGTGCATTTCAAATACTTCCGTATCGAAACCATTCATCTGCAGATACGATGCAGCAGACAGGCCTGACAGGCCGGCACCAATTATGATTACTTTTTTAGAAGACATCTTTCGTTTTTGTGGAAGGGTTTGATTGCGAAAACATGCTCAAACTACTTCTATTTCTTTCCCTTTTCTTCTTCCGCCTCTTTATAGTACCCTTCCCTGTCGAGCAGATGGTCCAGGTTTGCTACACCATATACCACGATGGCGGTGACGGTAGCGGTTTGTTCCTGGTACTCGGGAATACTCTTATTGTACAGGTCACGCTCGGTGTGCCAGATCTCGTAATAGCTGAAGTTATATCCTTTGGGGTCGCCGGTGCTGAAGGTGATGGTTGGTACGCCCTCAACAGCGAAGGGGCCGCTGTCGGTTCCCCATGCTTTCTTTGGCTTCTCCCTGGGCTTCCGCTCGTTGATGACAAATGGAAAATCAGGGTTGATATCGTTGATGGGAGCACAGATCATTTCAAAATCTTCACGCATAGCCTCAGGTACGCTGATGCCGGTGGGTACTGTGGGGCCACCGTCGCGGTTAAACATGTTGGAGACCATATCGAGTTCATCTTTATGGCGCTCAACCCAGCTTCTCGACCCATAGAGCCCGAACTCTTCTCCTGCCCAAAGGATGACCAATATGCTGCGTTTCGGCTTTCCACCGGCTTCCATGATAAGGCGTGCCGCCTCCATTGCCGGTGTAGCACCGGAGCCGTCATCCACGCCGCCGGTAGCAACATCATAGGCATCGAGGTGGCCACCCATGATCACATATTCATCGGGGAATTCAGTTCCCGGGATCACTCCGATAACATTATGGTATTTGATTGGGCCCGGCTTGAAGTGGTTGCGGATATCGAACTCCAGCAGGAAATACCTGCGCTCCTCTGTCATCTGTTTTATGATCTCATACTGATGCTCATCGAGTTTTATGTCGGGTACACCTGGCAGGGTTTCGAAGGTCATATCCAATAGGTTCTTGCGGTCGTACATCACCCTGATCGGTGTCTTACTCTTCTGTATGATCCCCAGTATGCCTGCTTCTGCCATTTCTTTATAGAAGAGGGCAGGTTCTTCAATTAGTGGCAACTCTTCTTTCGGGGGAATATCTGTTCCCCTGTTATTCCGGTTTTCCCGCCTGATCTTACTGTTCTCAGCGGCAATCTTTTTGTTCTCTTCTTTTATTGAATCCCTTTTTACATCAGCATCTTCCGAAATATCGATGGGCCAGCCTTCATTCGTGCCCGATACCAGCACCCATGCCCCTTTGAGGGCCCCTATCATACGGTTGAATTCCGATTGGGTTTTGGGCTCAATGAGTACATGCCCACGCTGTACGCCTTTGGTGCCAGAGGTATATGAAGGTGTGGCAAAGTGCAGGTGCATACCTTCATCAGAAAGCATCCTTCCAAACCAGGGCCCACGATTAAATCCTACAGGCATTTCACCCACTTCATCCATGATGACTTCCATGCCCCATTCTTCAAACTTTCCGGCTGCCCAATTTGCTGCGTTTTCGTAGGCATCGGAACCGATCAGCCTGCCACCAAATCGATTGCAGAGGATGTCGAGATGGTCCATCGTCCGGTTGTCCGTGGTGCCGATCTCAATGATCTTTTCAACTACAGGGTCGGTTTGTGAGAATACGCCTGTTCCAATAAATAAACTTAGTGCAAAGGAGAGGAGGAGTGCTTTTTTCATCTTCTGAAGTGTTTGGTGTTCCACCTTCGTTCCACTACGGCGGACGCAGTGAATGTTGGGTGTTGAGTTATTTAAAAATTTTCGATTGTGAACATACAAATTTAAAATAAATATGATACGTGTGCTGTCATTGGCCTTTTCGTTTGACATCAGGTTTCAAAAACACTAACTTTATTCAATTAATAAATCCAGATCACGAATACATTCAGATGATGGAAAAGAAAAATACAGCTTCAGCAGTTAAGCCCCGTATGTACAACTGCCATGCGCATATCTTTACCGGTGACCATGTGCCACCTTACCTGGCCCGCACTTTTCTGCCCTGGCCTTTGTACTACCTTACCCATGTTCCGGCACTGATATACCTCTTCCGAAAATGGTTCAATGGCCCCGACAGATGGAAATATAAGGCATGGTACAAGAATCTTAATGCATTCTTTTATAAGATAAAGATGCTTAATGTGCGCTATGCGATTGTAACGGTGCTTGGCTTTCTCATTGGCCTTTACATCAGCCTGCAGGTAATATTTATATTGATCGACTGGCTTGAACTTATTCAACCCCTGAGCGAAGGGAATGCCAAAATGATAAAAGAGTTGAATGAATTTCTTCAGGCCTATTGGTTGGTATATATCCCCAAAGCAACTGCCTGGAAAATAGTTCTGGTAGTGGTCTTGTTTGCCTTTTTTAAGAACGGGCGGAACCTGGTGCTGTTTATCCTGCGGAAACTGTGGTCATTCCTCGATATCCTGCCGGGAAGTAAAACCAAAGCCCTGGCCGGGAGATACCTGAACCTGGGACGTTTTGCCTTTTATAAATACCAGGCCAGGATCTTCGGACAACTCAGGGATCAGTATCCAAATGGGACCGCTTTTGTTATTCTTCCCATGGATATGGAGTTCATGGGTGCCGGGAAAGTTAAAGCAAAAAAAGAATGGAAAGGCAAGGACGGAAAGCGACCAGATGCCTATGGATACCAGATGAACGAACTGGCGCGCATGAAATCCTATTCCAGGTACAAGGACATTTTATACCCATTTATATGTGTTGACCCAAGGCGCACAAGGGTGGATGAGAAGGTGTTTTTCGCTTACCAGCTGGAGGATGGGAAAGTGGTACTGGACGATTGCTTTATTAAGGACTATATTGAAGAAAAGAAATTCAGTGGGTTCAAGATATATCCTCCCCTGGGATATTATCCTTTTGATGAGGCGCTGCTTCCTCTCTGGAAATATGCCGCTGATAATCAGATCCCCATCATGACGCATGCCTGCCGGGGGGTGATCTATTACAGAGGAAAGAAGAAAAAGGAATGGGATTCCCACCCCGTATTTCTGGAATCGCGCCGAAAAGGCAGGTATGGCCCGCTGAGACTGATGGAAACCCGCAACAACAAGTTCACGGATAATTTCACCCATCCCCTCAATTACCTTTGCCTGCTGGATGAAGTCTTACTTCGCAAAGTGGTGGGAAAAGCTTCGGAAGAACTAAAAGTACTATTCGGATATAAAGATGAAAAGACGAAGATGGCCTCAGATCTCTGCCACCTGAAAGTATGTTTCGGGCACTTTGGCGGGGATGATGAATGGGCAAGGTATTTCGACTCCGACCGTGACCAGTACTCCAGGCAGCTGGTGAAACAACCCAATGAAGGGGTTGACTTCCTGACCGATATTAAAGGAGCCAGCAAACAGGGTAAGATCGAGCAGATATGGAAACATACTGATTGGTTTACCATTATCTGCAGCCTTATGCTTCAGTACGACAATGTGTATGCCGATGTAAGCTTTATCCTAAAAAGTGTCGAGATACAGGCCTTGCTCAACCAGGTGCTGTCCAATGATAAGTTGTCGAAACGGGTATTGTTTGGCAGCGACTTTTATGTTGTAAGGCACCATAATTCCGACAAACATATGCTTGCCATGATGAAGGATGAACTGTCAGTTGCGCAGTTTGATTTGATCGCGAGGATAAATCCGTTGGAGTACTTGGGTATTAAGTAGATGTTGGGTTCCAGGTTCTGGGTTCTGGGTGTTTGTTCTTCGGTCTTCAAATCCAATCCCTTCACCAAATCACCAAATCGCTACATCGCTAAATCGTTACATCGGTAAATCGTCTACATCGTTAAATCGTCTACATCGTTCAATATCCCCGCCAGCGTGGAGTTAATATGGGCATTTTTTATATCTTGCATAGCATTAAACACCTGACTTCATGCGTAGCAGAATAACATGTTTAATTGCAATCCTTCTTTTAAGTTTTCTGTTTCCATTCCACCAATTATCAGCCCAGGAAAACGAAAATCCAGGGAAAAGTAAAAGACCTACTGTTGGCCTCGTACTTAGCGGAGGTGGAGCAAAGGGTTTTGCATACATAGGCCTGTTGAGGGTGATCCAGGAGGCCGGCCTCAAGATCGATTACATTGGTGGCAGCAGCATAGGTGCGCTTATTGGAGGGCTGTATGCCATTGGCTATCATCCTGATACCATTGCTCAATTAATCAGAGATCAGAATTGGGACAATAACCTCAAGGATAAAATGGACCGCAAATACCTCGCTTACGAGGAAAAAGTTTTTGGAGAGAAATTTATTGTTACCCTGCCGATAAAGAATAAAAAGGTGGCCATCAGCCCTTCTCTTTATACCGGGCAAGAGGCAAACCTTTTACTGAACTATTACTTTTCGCCCGCTTATGAAGTAACTGATTTTTCTGAACTACAGACACCCTTTTTATGCATTGGAACAGACCTTCTCAACGGCAAAGAAGTGGTGCTTACCGAAGGAGACCTTGCCCTGGCCGTGAGGGCCAGCATGTCGATTCCCGGATATTTTGCGCCAACAGATTATGAAGGCTACTACCTGGTTGATGGAGGGGTCGTGAATAATTACCCGGTTATGCCGATAAAAGAGATGGGAGCCGAAATTATCGTTGGTGGTGATGTGCAGTCCGGGCTGAGCAGAACAAAGGAAGAATTGAACTCCCTCACCGCCATACTTGATCAGATTATTGCTTATCACCGGGTCGATGCCAATGAAGAGGGTTATTCGAATACAGACCTGTACGTGCATATGAAGATGGAATATGGCATGATGGACTTCAATGACTATGATTCCATTATTGCTATTGGTGAGCAGATCGGACGGCAGCATTTTGATGAGATCAAAGCGCTGGCCGATTCCTTGAATGCCATTGAATACAGACCGGTAGGAAAATTTGAAACAGTTCCGCTGGATTCCATCTATATCAATGATATTTATTTTGAAGGATATGAAAAAGTTCCACGTAAGTATTTCGAAGGAATTTTCGAAGGAATTGCTGATTCAAAGATATCGCTGGAACATCTGCAAGAGCTGATCAGATTAACCTATGGCACCAAGTTTTTCGAGTACGTTTTCTATGAACTGAAAGGAAAGGAACATGGTGCAGATCTGGTAGTCAAAGTTAAACCGGCCGCTCCCGGTTATGTTTCTGCAGGTGTACATTATGACAATGATTATAATGGGAGTTTACTGCTAAACGGAGCGTTCAGAAATGTACTCGGAAAAAGCACAAAACTATTTGCAGATCTTGTCCTGGGGACAAACTGGAGGGTTAGAGCCTTGTATATGATGGATAATGGTGCAAAACCGGGGGTTGGGGCTATGATCGATTTCTTTTCGTTTAAATTTAACGACTATGATAAGGATGTGAAGGTGAATGAGTTTACTTTTAATAATTATAAAGGAACGGTTTTCGCCGAACAAAAGCTGAAAAACCAATATGCTTTCAGGCTGGGATTTGACTATGAGTATTTCCAGTTCAAACAAAGTATTTCCATCGACACCACTCTTGATAAATATGACGATTTCTCAAGTTATGGTACCGTTTTTACTACCATATATGCTGATACCCGTAACAAGGCTTATTTCCCGACAAAAGGCTTTAATTCCAGCCTGAGGATTGAATATGTCATGCCTTTATCAAAGAATTTTTCACAGGAACTTTTTACAAATTCCTTTGTCGTATACCTGAAGAGCGATCACAATTTCTCCTTGAGTAAGAAATTCACCTTTCAACCTGGAGTTTTCCTTGGATCAACCATAAGGGGCGATCAGGTACCCCCGGTACATCACAATTTCTCTTTAGGTGGATTAAATACCTCAAATTATCTTGAAACCCACCTCCCATTTACCGGCCTCAAGTTTATTCAAAGTTTTGGGATGCATACTGCAATATTAAGGATGAAGATGCAATACCAGGTCATTAAGAAGATTTATCTAACCCTTCGGGCTGATGGAGGATCAAATGAACTTGATTTTGGAGAAGTCTGGAAGCCGGAGAATTATATCTTAGGGTATGGCCTTACCGCCAGTTATGACAGCTTTATTGGTCCTGTCGAAATCAGTGTGATGGGCTCAAATCTTAATCCCAAACCGATGTTTTTTCTTAACCTGGGCTTCTGGTTTTAGTGCAGGATGCTGAAAGCTCCGTCAAGATAGTCAATTACATCCTGGGGATGATGGCCTGCATATTCTGAGCTTCGTTTGTGTCCCAGTCGAACTACTACCGCATTCTTGTCAGGAATAACAAATATATACTGTCCCAGTATCCCTCGCATATATGGGATCTAATTAATTATAAATTAAATTTGGAATTATCATAGAATGCGTCAGCTGGGGTACTTGGGTATTAAGTAGATGTTGTGTTCTAGGTTCTGGGTTCTGGGTGTTTGTTCTTTGGTCTTCAAATCCAATCCCTTCACCAAATCGCTACATCGCTAAATCGTTACATCGGTAAATCGTCTACATCGTTCAATATCCCCGCCAGCGGGACAATGGAGTAGATAAAAATTTAAGGAGCGGCCTGTTTATACATAAACAAGATATAGGCCAATGCAGCTTATACACAGAATCCTTGTCAGAAACACAAGGTTCCATCCATAATTGCTCTTGAGTATGAATTTATTGTAAATCATAAAGGCAAGACAGAATGCAATGACGACTAATCCGACTTCTAGCAGGGGATAAGTCAGTGATCCGATCATTTTTAGCATGCTGGTCATGACTATCGTGGCCAGGGTGTCGAGCACAAGCCTGTCGATGACAGTATCGAAGTACCCGGCTGACTTTGGCATCCTTCCTTTGGTCAATGATATCAGCACATAGGTGGCGGTCAGGAATGATGCCCCAGCGATAAGCACATATTTAGCACTTTCTATGTTTTGGAGATATAGTACGATCCCCAGAAGGAAGACTATACTTGAAAAGATTTCGAAATATGCATTCCTGAGCTTATGGATGTTTTCCATACTGTTTGCCATTTCAGTCGAATAAAGATAAGGGAAAAAGGTTTTTGTGACTTCTCATTTCTGATTATAAATGCGCAATTTCCGTGTCCCTCAACTTTCCTTTAGTACAAAAAGAGAACCGGATACTATAAAGCTATAGACTGATGTGCTGATATCTTTCCAGAGGGGAAGCATTGGTTTGGCACAACTTACTACGTGCACGAAATGATCCATGAAGTTGATTATTTCATATCTTCGGTAGAAATAAAACCCCCTTTTGACTCAAATGAGATATTATCGTGTGCTATGGAGTATGCCATAATAAAATAGGGAATTTCGAAAAAATAAATTATAAAAAGGAATGACTTGGTTGCTTTTGATAATATAAATGGAAACCTTCAAAGTAATTTTTCGATGAAAAGATTAATTGTGTTATTAGTCACACTAATTTTTTTATTTCAAATTCCCAAGGAATTGAGCTCTCAAGATTATATGCCTTTTCCTCAAGATAGTGCAACATGGTATTCGATAAGATTTTGGCCTGATCCTTTTCCTCCGTATTTATTTTATTCAACAACTACATATGTTGCACAAGGAGATACTATTATTAATAGCACTTCTTATACTAAATTTTATCAAGGATCGCCTTATAATTCAACATTGAGCTATCTTGGTGCTTATCGCATAAGTAATAGTACGAAGGAGGTTTTCTACATAGATTCTTACTATAATACAGAATCCTTATTATATGACTTTTCCCTTGTACCAGGTGATACAATTGAAATTTTTGGAAATGGGTATAACTCTTATAATTTAGTATGCCTCGATACGTCCACGCTAGTTATAAATACCATTCCTCATAAACAATTACTTGTATATTCATATTTGTCAAATGGAGTAGAATGTTATACTACCTGGGTTGAAGGTATTGGAAGTATGAGGATGCCCATAGAAACAGATTGGTTTTGTGCAAGTACATTTGAAATTGATTTTGAGTTGAATTGTTTTTATTACCATGATGATCAAATTTATATTTGGGATGGAAACCCCTGGTTTTCAGGATGCGTTGGAACTAATCTGAGTATAGATGAAGTATTTGCCAATAATACTTTAGCTATTGCTCCAAATCCTGTTTCCCTTGATTCGAAAATAGTTGGAGACTTCATTGGAGATTATATGGTAGATTATCAGGTAATTGATGCAACAGGGAGAATATGTAAAGCGTCCAAGATGAATAAGATTGATCAGGTTACAATAAACGCTAATCAGTTTCAAAATGGTGTGTATGTTTTACGCATTTTTCTCCATGAGACTAAGAAATTCCATGCAATTAAATTTGTAGTCAAAAAATGAAACATCTTAATCGTTTGATAAATAGCAGGTTCAAAAATTAATATCCAACACTAAGAAAAAAAGATTGGTGAATTCTAATCTCTCCGGGGTTAGTTCCCCGAAGCTCTGCTTCGAGATTTAATTTTAACTTTGTTATGTGAGTGAATTTATTCATAAAAGTCATAACGTTTCAGTTTTATTGTATCATTTTGTCTGTCCCGCAAAATACCGTAGAATTGTATTCAGCGCCTCTGTTGACAAAAGTTTGAAAGAAATATGCCTTGAGATATCCAAGCGTTTTGAAATTTCGTTTATTGAGATAGGTACAGATAATGAGCATGTCCATTTTTTGATTCAGAGTGTTCCTATACAGAGTCCAACAAGGATAATCCAAACGGTAAAAAGCATTACAGCAAAGCAAATTTTCAAACTTCATCCAGAGGTTAAGCAGGAACTTTGGGGAGGTGAGTTTTGGACAAAGGGGTTATATGTCAATACCGTTGGTCGTCATGGAGATGAGGATAGCATACAAGCATATGTAAAAGCTCAAGGAAAGGAAAAGGAATATAAAAGAATTCATAAGCAGCAACTAACTTTGTTTTGATACCTCGTCAGCTCTGCTGCGAGGTAGTTCATTTTCGACTTTTAAATGAGCAATGTAGAATGTCGAATGAATAAGGCGATAGATGAGAGAAGAAGTTTTTTGGAAGCGCTCCATAGGAGCGCAATAGATTAAGGTGTGACATTATTACTTTTTCGGTATTAATGAGTAGAGGGTCATTTAAATTTGTGAAACATACCAGTAACCCAATGAAACTACTTAAGATCGAATCAAGGATATTTGAGGTCAGAGGCCAAAAGGTGATGCTCGATTTCGACCTCGCTCTTCTTTACAATGTTGAAACAAAAACACTTAATCAAGCTGTTAAGCGTAATATTAGAAGATTTCCTCCTGATTTCATGTTTAAGCTAACACTAGAAGAATGGAAATCTTTGAGGTCACAAAATGTTACCTCAAAAGGGAGAGGAGGAACAAGGTATTTACCATTTGCTTTCACAGAGCAGGGCCTTGCTATGTTGAGCGGCGTTCTGAACTCAGAGAAAGCGTGTCGGGTATTGATGGAATAACCTTGTTGGCGTGAATCTCATGATCTGTGCCTGGAAGAGGGCGAAAGGCGAAGGCGATTGATGAGAGAAGAAGTACTTAACCTTCTACAATCACATCGTTACATCGTTAAATCGTCTACATCGCTCAATATCTAAGTATGTCCTCCAAGCCTTGTTTGATCTGCAGCAACTGATTGGGGGTGATGCTTCCTGTTTTTTTGAAAAGCCTGGTTTTAGATATAGACCTTATATGGAATACCATCACCTCCGACTTTTTTGAAAGACCAGTATTTTGATCAGGGTCAAGTATGATGTTTCCCTTATAATTTTTAATTTTTGTTGTTAAAGGACACACGATCACAATAGGTAGATGGGTGTTCAAAACATCCCCACTAATAACAACCACAGGCCGTGCTCCCTGCTGTTCACTTCCTTTTGTGGGATTC
>QMPN01000002.1 GCA_003648575.1 Bacteroidota bacterium | reverse complement strand
GAAGCCAGGCTTTGCTCAAGCTGTTGTTGCTCTGCTACCCGTCGTTCTTCTTCCACCAGATCGATAATGATCTTATCGATAACCGCAAATCGTTCCGCTTCTGACATAAAGGCCAGCATCTGAAGGCTGTCCTGCAATTCAATCACCTGCAGGTTCGTTACAAGCTCGGATAATTTATCTGCCTTATTCCTGATCTCCATATAATTTGGATAATCGAGCGGAAGGAAGGTCACAGCGGTATCATAATAGGCCTGTGACAGCGAATACTCCGGAATGGCAAAATAAATGTCGGCCAGCTCCAGTGAGGAGGTAGATTTCTGGTAGTTGTTATTCACACTCCGTGCCACGGATAAGGCCAGGTATTTGATCTGCAGGCTGTCCTGGCCGTCTTTAAAGGCCACTTCAGCAAGCGCATAGTAGATCTGATCCTGATAATCAATGTTCTTGTCATCACGAAGCATCCTGTTCAGATACTTGAGAATGGTCTTGCTGTCGCCGTTATCAGCCTCGTAGGCTCTGGCCATGTTGATCTTCGACTGGAAGGCCATATCATAGGTCGGGTTACGCCTGATCACCTCAGCATATAATTGCGATGCAAGATCAAGCTCACCCTCCTCCTGATAAACCTGTGCCAGGATAAATTTAGCCCGGGTCTTCAGGTCTTTATTGCCGATGGTCATGACGCCATCATAGAGGAAATCGGTAGCATAAGCGTATTTTTCCTGCTTGATGTAGTGATCCGCATAAACCAGGGGAAAGTATTTATAAACATCTGTTGGGATCTTGGTCTCTGCCTCAGCCATATCGAGTTCGATCAGGTTGAGCAGGGGCTCAGACTTTTCGTACTGCTCCATTTCAATATAAGTACGAGCCAGCCAGAGCATAGCATCATACTTGATAGGATTGTCTTCATATTCGCGCATGATGAAGCTGAATGAACGCCTTGCGCTGAAATAATCCTGTTTATAAAAATAGGCTTTCCCGATCAGCAGATAGGCATCGTCGATCCAGTTCACGTATTCTTTACCGCCAAAGCGCATGGAATGCTTTAAAATGGTTTTCGATCCTTTTTCAATGGACCTGTCGAGAAGTGGGGTAACGGTCTTGGATTCCTGCTCCGTACCATAATTGAACATAGGCAGGATCATATGATAATTATCCTGTATGCTTTGATCAAGATCTTTCTCTGCCTGGATCATGGCTTCCTTGCCATTCCAGTATACATTATAGTGTGAGGTGAGATTATGGTACCATCTGCGAGTGACGGTGTTTTTCTTCGTAGAACATGCCACCATTACCAATAACAGTCCCCATATCAGGGTCCGCCCAAAAAAACGATATGCCTTACTCCTGTCCAATATCTATGGGTATGTACTGATTAACTAAATTTTTTAATAATTATTATAGATAGCTGCAAATATACGATATTTGCAAAACGCAATGCACTTCAGTGATGGTCAGGAAAAAGAAAAATAACCGGAAGTGGTACACCAAGCTGCGCGATAAGTACCGCCTGGTGATCATGAATAATGAAACCTTCGAAGAACGCCTCTCATTCAGGCTTTCCAGACTGAATGTTTTTCTGCTTACCGTTACTATATCTATTGTCCTTATTACCATTACCATCTTCATTATTGCCTTCACGCCCATACGCGAATATATTCCGGGTTATATGGATGTAAACATCCCGGGCAAGCTATACCGCCTTGAACGCCGGGCCGACTCCCTGGAGATCGCTTTACGTTCGAAAGATATTTATCTGCAAAACATAAAAAATATTATCGAAGGGCGGGAAATCGTTGATACTATCAGGCCGGAACGGAACGCCATGGTCAATTACGACAGCATCACCATGGAATCCTCTCCGGAAGATTCCATCATGCGGGCAGAATATGATGCCAACACACAATATAATCTCTTCTTCTATGAATCGGAAGATCTTTATGATGGGGCTATAAACATCAGTGATATTGTATTTTTTAAACCCGTGGATGGTATTATCATCAATAAGTTCAACCTGGCGGAAAAGCATTTCGGCATCGACATCGCTGCCAGTGAGGAAGCCATGATCATGTCGGTGCTGGATGGCACGGTGATCTTTTCCGACTGGACCTCAGAGACCGGTCACACTATTGCCATTCAGCATAGCGGGAATTTTGTCTCTGTATACAAGCACAACTCACAGCTTCTGAAAAGCCTGGGTAATTTTATCAAGGCTGGTGAGCCTATTGCCGTCAGCGGCGATTCCGGAGAATTATCTTCAGGGCCACACCTTCATTTCGAGCTCTGGCACAACGGAACACCCGTTGACCCGGAAGAATATATGTCTTTCTAGCATACAAGCATGGATAAAAAGCGGATCGCAATATTAGGCTCAACCGGCTCCATTGGCATACAGGCGCTCGACATCGTGCGCACACATCTGGACAATTTTGAAATTGAAGTACTTACTGCTGGAAACAATACCGGCGAACTGATCCGTCAAGCCAGGGAGTTTCAACCGAATACAGTTGTCATTGCCAACACAGATCACTATGAGGAAGTATCAGAAGCCCTTTCCGGCCTCGACATAAAAGTGTTTGCCGGGAATGATTCCGTGGCCCAGCTTGTAAGTTCCGGCGAAATTGACATAGTGCTGAATGCCATCGTTGGCTTTGCGGGCTTCGAGCCTACCATAAATGCCTTGAAAGCAGGCAAGGCCATCGCCCTGGCCAACAAGGAATCCATCGTCGTAGGCGGCGAACTTGTGAACAAACTTGTGAAGGAGCACCGAAGCCCGATCATCCCTGTCGATTCTGAACATTCCGCCATCTTCCAGTGCCTGGCCGGCGAATCTGCTCATGCGGTTGAAAAAATCTTTCTTACCGCTTCCGGCGGCCCTTTCCGGGAAAAAGAGCTTTCCTTGCTTGAACATGTCAGCCCCGAAGCTGCGCTCAAACACCCCAACTGGGATATGGGCGATAAGATCAGCATCGACTCGGCCAGCATGATGAATAAGGGCCTGGAAGTGATCGAAGCAAAATGGCTCTTCGGCCTGAAGCCAGAACAGATAGAAGTAGTCATACATCCGCAGTCGGTGATCCATTCCATGGTACAATTTCACGATGGGTCCGTAAAAGCGCAATTGGGCCGGCCCGATATGCGCCTTCCGATCCTGTATGCTCTCAGCTATCCTGACCGCCTGCCTTCCAATCATGGAAGATTCAGCATCACAGATCATACAACACTCAGTTTTGAGGCCCCGGATATCAAAAAATTTCGTAATCTTGCACTCGCTTTTGAAGCCATGGAAGCAGGTGGGAACATCCCATGTGCCATGAACGCGGCCAATGAGATTGCAGTCGGCGCTTTCCTGGAAAAGAAGATCGGATTCCTGCAAATGCCCGATATCATTGAAAAATGTATGCATAATATCAGCAGGATCTATCAACCCGGATACGACGACTTTGTAGAAACCGACAGAGAAGCAAGAGCATTAGCCGAAAACTATATCAGGAATTACAATGGAAGTACTCATTAAGATAATACAACTTTTGCTCAGTCTCTCCATCCTTGTGGTCTTTCACGAGATGGGACATTTTCTGGCAGCAAAACTCTTTCGCACCAGGGTAGAAAAGTTCTACCTCTTCTTCAACCCGTGGTTTTCCATCTTTAAATTCAACTTTAAAGGAACAGAATATGGCCTCGGCTGGCTCCCGCTGGGGGGATACGTTAAGATCAGTGGAATGATCGATGAATCTATGGACAAAGAGGCTATGAAAAAGCCACCTAAACCATATGAGTTCAGGTCGAAACCGGCATGGCAACGGCTTATCATCATGCTTGGCGGCGTAATCGTAAACGTTCTCCTGGCCATGGTTATCTATATCTTTCTCCTGTTCAGCTGGGGAGAAAGCTATTTGCCCACTACAGAAGCCAACAAATATGGTATCTCTGTGGATTCTCTCGGTATGGAGATGGGACTCCGCGAGGGAGACAAGATCATCTCTATCGATGGAAAAGTTGTGGAAGATTTCGGCCAGATCCCTATCACGCTGATCCTCGATGAAGCCAACTACATCCTCGTTCAGCGCGACAGCATGATCATGAATGTGCCCATCCCCGATGGTGTATTGGGCAAGCTGGTAAAGCATAGAAATCCAGATTTCATCAGCGCCAGATTCCCATACGTAGTGGAGAAATTTGGTGAAAACTCTCCGGCTGAAGCCGCCGGCATGCAAGTCGGCGACAGGTTGATCCAACTCAACGGACAACCCATGGAATATTTTAACGAATATATCCATCAGATCCCAAAACTGAAAGGGGAGGACATTGAAATAGAAACCGTACGTGGCAGCGACACCCTGGTCTTTGCTTTTGCTGTTCCGGAAACAGGCGTTATCGGAGTTTATCGGGTTTCTCCGGATAAATTCTTTGCATTCAACACACGTGACTATAACTTCTTTCAAGCCATACCTGCAGGAATCGTAAAGGGCTTCAAAGGCATTGGCAACTACCTTAAACAGCTACGTTTACTCTTCTCACCGGAAGTGAAAGCCTATGAATCAGTAGGTGGATTTGGTACCATTGCCAGTATCTTTCCGGGTGAATGGGACTGGGAGCGTTTCTGGCGGCTGACAGCATTCCTGTCGATCATGCTGGCCATCCTTAATGTGTTGCCTATACCTGCACTCGACGGAGGCCACGTCATGTTCCTGCTCTATGAAATAGTTGCCCGCAGAAAGCCCAACGATAAATTTATGGAGTATGCCCAGGTCGTGGGTATGATCCTGATATTTGCCCTGCTAATCTACGCCAACGGCAATGACATTATTAAATGGATCAACGGCGACTTTTAGCGCCTATTCGGCTACCTTATCGTGCAGTGATTTAAACCCATTTCCAAGGATCTCATTGGCGTTGATTACCGTTAAAAATGCTTCGGGATCTATGTTGTTTATGAAGTCCTGCAAGATGGCCAGTTCCCTTCGATTCAATACGGTATAAATAATGGATTTCTCTTTCCCATTATACATCCCCTCCCCTTTAAGGAAGGTTCCGCCACGGTTCAGGTCATTGATGATCTTATTACGAATCTCATCGTGTTTATCAGAGATAATGAAAAGGGTCTTATCATAGGAGATTCCCTGGAGAACAAGGTCGACAACCTTGCCCGCAATATAAATTACAATAAGAGAATAAAGAGGTATGGTCCAATCCTGGAAGGCAAACAGGCCCACCAGTACAATCGTTGAATCCACATATATCATCAGCTGCCCCAGAGGCAATTTGGTGTATTTCGAAATGATCATGGCCACGATGTCGGAGCCACCGGATGTTGCCTTCGACTTGAAGATCAGGCCAAGGCCTAAGCCAATGAAAACGCCACCAAAGATGGATGACAGTAAAATATCGTCAGGCACCAGTGCTTTCGCTCCCAGGAAATAGGTCAGGGAGTCGACAAAAACAGCCGTCAGGATGAAACCTACAACTGTTTTCACTCCAAAGCGCGGTCCCAGCACCCTGATCCCGATAATGGTGAGCGGGATATCAAAAGCCAGAGCCGTTAAACCAATAGGCCATCCCGTATAGTGATGTATCACGATGGAGATACCGTACACGCCACCGGGCACGATGTTGTGCGGAGTGATGAATAATACAAATCCGGAGGCCATAATGAAAGCCCCGACAATGATCAGGCTGTACGCCTTGAACCATTTTCCTGAAAACAATTTTTCTTTAGAAACAAACGCCATTTAAGTAAGTTTTTATGATGTTTATGACCCAAATTTTGGCCGGCAAAGGTAGCATCTTTAAACAATTGGCAAAATTTAAAACATAATAATTTTACATTATTATATAAATGGCTGTTTTACTGTAACTTACGTAGTTGATAACAGGCATTAAAAAGTCGGTGCACAATAGGCAGACGTTTTTTACCTTTATTCATAAGCACAGACGTAAGCTGACTTGAACAGAACCCTCATATATATTAGCCTTGTTTTCCTCCTGATCGGGCTTGTTGCTCCGGCTCAAAATCTGAGTAATCTGCGCATGAAAACGCTCGTTCTTGACAGCGATACCATCTCACTCGACAGTCTGAGCATGGTGCCGGGATCTTTCCGTTTACAAGGACCCGGGGGGATGCTGGTCGACACCCTTGCCTATGAAATCGATATTGTCAGGTCCTTGTTGATACCTACAAAGAGTTTGCAGGAAAAAAGTGGCACATATAATATCTCATACCGTGTCTTTCCCTTCAGCTTCACACAGGAATACAAGCATAAGGATTTTTCTATACTGGAACCTGATGACCAGGGCTTTGTGAACCCCTTCATATATACCCAGAGCCGGCAGGGAACGGATATATTCAAAACGGATGGCCTCAATAAAAGCGGAAGCATTTCCCGTGGCGTTTCTTTTGGCAATGGCCAGGATGTTGTGGTCAACTCCAGCTTCAACCTGCAGCTTTCCGGAAAGCTCAGTCGCGAGATAGAGATCCTTGCAGCCATCACCGATAACAACATTCCCATTCAGCCGGAAGGGAATACACAGCAGATCCAGGAGTTCGACAAGGTATTCATTCAGCTCAAATACAAAACATCACGCCTTATTGCCGGTGATTTCGAGATCACCAGGCCACCGAGCTATTTCATGAACCTATACAAAAAAGCCCAGGGAGGGGAATTCCTGACCAGCTTCGGTGTGGGCAAGGAAGAAAATGGAGTCCGGCCCTGGACTATGGATGTTCAGTTTGCGGGAGCCGTTGCCAAAGGTAAATTCGCCCGGAATAATATACAGGGTGAAGAGGGTAACCAGGGGCCATATAAACTTATCGGCAATGATGGTGAAACCTTTATTATCGTGCTGGCAGCTTCAGAAAAGGTTTTTATCGATGGCGTATTGCTAATCCGTGGGCAGGATCACGATTATATCATCAATTACAACACCGGGGAGATCACCTTTACACCCCATGTGCTCATCACAAAAGAAAAGAGAATCGTAGTAGAATTTGAATATGCTGAACGGGATTATGCACGCTCCATGTTCTTTGTATCTACCGGGATCACCAACGACAAACTCAATGTGCGGGTGAACGCATTCTCTGAACAGGATCTGAAAAATCAGCCCCTGCAGCAAGACCTGAATGATGAGCAAGAAGAATTTCTAAGCAACATCGGCGATAGCATTAACCAGGCCTTATGGCCCAACATCGACAGTGTAGGTTTCTCTGGTGAAGAGGTCCGCTATAAAATGGTCGATACCCTGGTAAACAATGCGCTGTACGATTCCGTTTTTGTTTATTCCACCAATCCCGACAGTGCAGTGTATAAACTGGGTTTCAGCCTGGTAGGAGAAAACGTGGGGAATTATAAGCTGGTGAGCAGCGACGCCAACGGAAGAGTATTTGCCTGGATAGCTCCGGAAAATGGGATTCCGCAGGGGAATTACGCTCCGGTGGTACTGTTGGTCACCCCGAAGAAATCTCAGATGATGACAATGGGGATCGATTATATATTCAGTGAGAAATCAAAATTCACCTCCGAATTCAGTGTCAGCAATAACGACATAAACACCTTCTCTTCAAAAGACAATGAGGACAATACCAGCTTTGCGGTCATGCTGGCCTATGATAAGAAAAGCCGCATCACCAGGCGGGAGGTCAACGCCTGGAACCTGATGACCGGAGCACGCTATGAATGGGTTAAACAAAATTTCAAGCCTATAGAGCCATACCGGAAGGTGGAGTTTAACCGCGATTGGAACATCGACCACCTGGAGAGCGATGAAGATCAGCACCAGGGTGAGTTTGATATAGGATTCCAGAACGACAAGCATGGGGTGTCGGGCTACAGTTTCAATTTACTGAATAATGGATCTGAATATAAAGGGAATATGCATTCCCTCATGGCTGATATGAATGCAAGCGGTTTTTTTCTGAAGTATAGTGGAAGCCTCCTGAATACGCAGCAGCAGACCTTCAACACATACTTTCTGCGTAGCAAGGCTGACCTGGCAAAGAAATTGAGGTGGATTACTATCGGCCTTCGACAGGAATCGGAATACAACACTTTTAAGAATGCACAAACTGATTCATTGACAGCAGCCAGTTTCAGTTATAATCAATGGGAAGCATATATCAGCAACAATGATTCGGCAGTAAATAAATACGGAGTATTTTACAAACAGCGGCTCGATAAGAAACCCCTCTACAATGGGCTTACAGCATCGACCTTTGCCAGAGAAGTTGGGGCCAGCACCATTCTCAAAAAAAATCCATCCAACCGTTTAAGCATAACCCTCACCTACAGAAACCTGGAGATCATGGATTCAAGCCTGAGTGCTGCCGAACCTGAACAGGTATTGGTTGGAAGGCTGGAATATTTCCTGAAACTCTTTAAGGGAGCGATCACCTTTAACACTTATTACGAGGTGGGTTCCGGCCTGGAGCAGAAGAAGAGCTTCTCATACCTCAAAGTCCCAAGCGGAGAAGGGATCTATATGTGGATCGATTACAATGCTGATGGGATAGAGCAGCTCAATGAGTTCGAGGTAGCTACCTTCAAGGATCAGGCAAACTACATTCGTATATTTTCACCCAGTTATGAGTACACAAAAACCTATACCAATCAGTTTCGTGAGGCATTGAATATCATGCCGGCGGCAGTATGGAATGGAAAAGAGGGCTTCCTGAAGTTCCTCGCCCGCCTGCAAAACCAGACCATGTTCAGGATAGAGCATAAAACATCTACCGATGACCTGAATGTAGCATATAATCCCTTCATCCGCGAAAGCCAGATCCTCGACACCTCCCTGATCTCACTCAATTCGTCTTTTCGGAACACGCTCTATTTCAATAAGAACAATCCGAAGTACGGCCTCGATATGAACTTCCTGCGCAATAGAAACAAAGTCTACCTTGTGAACGGTTTTGAGACGCGCACCCTCTTTCAGTATGGGATCAACCTGCGCTGGAATTTCATTTCCGATTTCACCCTTCAACTTGGTGGTGAGCAGGGACGTAAAATCAGTGTGTCAGATTTTTTCTCCTCCAGTGATTACGATATCGATTATGTGGAATTATTTCCGGAATTGTCGTACCAGCCCGGCCCGGCATTGAGGATCAGCCTAACATTCCGCTACCGCGACAACAACAACGAGGAGGGTGGTGAAGAATCCAGGATCAGAGACCTTGGTGCGGAGGTAAATTACCGCATGGTAAATAAGGGCACGTTGCTGGTGAAAGCCAACTACATCGACATTTCCTACAACGGTGATGAAAACACCTCACTCAGCTTCGAAATGCTTGAAGGCCTCAAGACCGGGAAAAACGCAACATGGAGCGTGTCCTACCAGCAAAACATCTCAGACCACCTCCAACTGAGCCTGATCTATGACGGGAGAAAAGCACCCGAAGTTTCAACGGTACATGTAGGCAGTGTTCAACTGCGTGCATACTTCTGATATTCTTAATCAAAAATAATTTTGAAAAATAAACCGTCAAGGAATACGTTATCTTTTCCGGAAATACCGTTGGTAAGTGATTCTACTGAATTGTATACCAGCAATATTATAGGAGAATTACTTAGAGTGATTTGGCAGTTATTTAGTACATTTGGCTAGACAAAATTTACCGCAGGCCGCACACCTGTTTGTCAAGAAGTCAAGAAGTAGGCTGTTATGTTTACTTTTTTTATATTTTAGCTGTAAATAAACAGGCAAACCGAAAACACTAACATGAGGCTTAAGAGATTAACCATATTTTTGTTCCTTGTAACAATTATTGGGTCAGGTCTGTTCGCACAACAGGAGCCTCAGTTCACACAAAATATGTTTAACAGGGTCTTTACCAATCCCGGATTTGCGGGTATTGGCGAAGGCATCTGTGTTACTGGCCTTGTGCGACAGCAATGGGCAGGATTCAAAGACAGCGAAGGCAACAAGGTTGCCCCAGAGACATTCCTGGTCAGCATCGAATCACCTGTCAGGGTACTGCGGGGTGGTTTATCTGCCCTCGTGATGCAGGACAAGATCGGCTTTACAAAAACCATTACCCTGAGGATAGGCTATGCCTACGTACGGGAAGTCGGTTATGGTAAATTGGGAATAGGACTCCAGGTAGGCTTTAACAACCGTTCCGTAGATTTTTCCAAATTTATTGCCGTTGACCCCAATGACCAGCTTCTCCAGCAAATATCCGGTGAAGAAAGCGAGATCCTCATCGATGGGGCTCTTGGAGTTGTTTATGAGGTACCCGACCAGTATTATGTGGGTGTATCGGTAAACCAGGTGATGCAAACCCAGGGTAAAGAGCTGGCCAACTGGACTACGAATGTTGATAGTACAACAACAGAAAGCTTTCTGTACCGAATGACTCTCGTAAGAACCTTTTACCTGCAGGGAGGCTATGAGTTTTTATTCAGGAACCCAAATTTTGCCTTGCTGCCATCAGCCATGGTCAAATTTGATAAAGCCTCGGTACAGCTTGATGTTGCGGCATTGCTAGAGTATAAAAGCATGTTCTGGGGAGGACTGAATTACCGCATACAGGATGCAGTATCGGTGCTCGCCGGATTACAGTATAAAAACTTTAAAATTGGATATTCATACGACATAACAACCTCGCAGCTTGGCCTTAGCAGAACATCAGGCAGTCACGAGGTGATGTTGAAGTATTGCTTCAAGATCGAACCGGAAAGAGGGAGAAAAAGTTACAGAAATACTCGCTTCTTATAGTAACCAAAAAAAATTATTGTCGTTTGATTATATTAATTAATTTTGGGCGATCTTAAATAATAATTGTAAGACTAGACCGTTAGCTACTTAATCAATAATATAACAGTATGAAAAAGTTTCCATTCTACATGGCACTACTGACAGCTCTGATGATCCTCGACAGCTGCAGCAACACCGGTAACGGTGAGCTCACTGGCGTAAGGAGGAAATCGAAGCACTTTTATCAACCGGATCCATATGGCATGGTTTTCATTCCACAGGGGAGTTTTACCATGGGTACTGGTGATGAAGACTTTAACTACAGCCAACTGCACCAGCCAAAAACTGTTTCTGTTGCCGCTTATTACATGGATGAAACTGAAATCACCAATAATGAGTACAGGCAATTTGTTTTCTGGGTGAGGGATTCTATCGCTCGCTGGATGCTCTACGACAACGGTATTACTGATCCGGCCTATATCAGGACGGAAACTAAGAGGGGAGAAATCATCGATCCACCGGTAGTAAACTGGCGGGAAGATGTGCCCTGGGAATCAGATGATCAGGCCGTCAGGGATGCGCTGGAAGACATGTACCTTCCTGAACACGAAAGGTATTTCAGAAGGAAAGAAGTCGATACCAGGAAACTTTTCTACGAATATTATTGGGTTGACCTGCATGCAGCAGCCAAAAAAGACTGGTCGGAAGACGGTAACTATGAAAATGCAGGATTTGCCAATCGTCCGCAAGGTATGAGAGACCGCTCCGTGTATGTCCGAAAAGAAATAATTAATGTATACCCGGATACCCTTTGCTGGATCCACGATTATACCTATTCATTCAACGATCCGATGACAGAAAAATACTTCTGGCATCCGGCCTTCGACCATTACCCTGTTGTTGGGGTGAACTGGTTGCAAGCCAGGGCGTTCTGTGTATGGAGGACTGAGCTAAGAAATGCCTATCTGCGTTCTGCTAAGGACGAAACTGGCGTCGCTGAATTCCGTCTCCCAACAGAAACAGAATGGGAATGGGCAGCAAGAGGTGGTTATGAAAATAGTCCTTTCCCCTGGGGTGGTCCTTACACCAGGAACGACAAAGGATGTTTCCTTGCTAACTTCAAGCCTATCCGAGGTAACTATATCGACGATGGAGGTCTTCGTACGGTGATTGTTGGTCACTATCCACCAAACGAATGGGGACTCTACGACATGTCAGGAAACGTTGCCGAATGGACAACCAGTGCCTTCGACCCTGTATCCTACAACTTCACATGGGATATGAACCCCAACTACACCTATAACTCGAAAGAAGACGATCCCCCTGAGATGAAACGTAAAGTTGTCAAGGGCGGATCATGGAAAGATATTGCTTACTATCTGCAGGTACAAACCAGGGCTTACGAATACCAGGATACATCGAAATCCTACATCGGTTTCCGTACCATGCAGCCATTCCTCGGCAGAAGCAAAGATGACAACCCTGCCAAGGCATCGAGAGTTTACAACTAAATCAACTACAATAACCAAATCAGAAACATTCATTAACTAAATAAATCAAATCATGGGTTTAAGTAACATTGTTCGGACCAGAGGCTTTAGAAACTTCATGGCAAAACTTTATGGATGGGGTGCATCGCTTGTAATTTTGGGTGCCCTATTCAAAATCAACCACTATCCATATGCTGACATCATGCTTATCGTTGGTCTGGGTACAGAATCGTTAATTTTCTTCTTTTCTGCATTCGAACCACCACACGTTGAGCCTGACTGGAGCCTCGTTTACCCGGAGCTCGCAGGAATGTATCATGGCGATGGAACAGATAAAAAACCAACCGAAGAATTAGACGATATGCTTTCCAATGCCAAAATTGGACCGGAATTGATCGAAAGTCTGGGTAGCGGATTGCGGAAAATGAGCGACAACGCAGCCAAGATCGCAGACATGACCGATGCAGGCATTGTTACCAGCGAATACGTTGGCAATTTAAAAAATGCAGCAGCCTCCGCAGCAGAACTTAATGTATCCTACAAAACCACTGCAGGTGCACTCGAGGGACTGGCCGAATCAGCCAAAGCACTCGATTTCACTTCCAGCGATAGCGTAGCTTATACACAGGAGCTGAAACGCATTTCAGGAAATTTGTCAGCCCTTAACGCTGCTTACGAACTTCAGCTTCAGGCTACTAACGCCCAGGTTGAAACATCAACAAATATCCAGCAAACACTGGGTGCATTTATGGAAAGCCTCGGTGCTTCCAGCGAAAAAACTCTTGCTTACAAGCAGGAACTGGATACGCTTACCGACAGGGTTGCTGCACTTAACAAGGTATACGGCAATATGCTGAATGCCATGGGAAGCCAACAATCGTAGCATCATTTTATGCCACCAGTAACTAACTATTGCACTAACAAAACTTAAAATTTGAACAATTATGGCTGGATATAAGGAAACCCCTCGGCAGAAAATGATTGCGATGATGTACTTAGTACTCACCGCATTGCTGGCCCTAAATGTTTCCAAGGAAATTCTTGATGCCTTTCTCGTGGTGAACGAAAGTATGATCACCGCCAATGAGATTGTCCACAAGAAAGTGGGAACAGTTTATCAGCAATTTGCCCAGCAAGACGTGATGAACCATGAGAAAGTGGGAGAACACTTCGAAAAAGCAAAACTTGCTCGTGAGTACAGCGAGAAGATGATTGATTATTTGGAGTATGTGAAATTTACTGTTGTAAAGGAATGTGAGAGAAAAGACTCCCTCACTGTTCTTGAGAAATATTACACTGTGGAAAAAGTACCGGATCCATTATATCCGCAGAAATCCAAAAATAAATTTCTTCTTAATCTCAAAGAAGTTCCGTCAAAGGATAAGTATGATCAAACAACCAACTATTTCATCAACCGTAAACATGCAACAATCCTAAAGGACAGACTAGATTATTACCGGTCTCAAATGGAAGAACTGATTCCGGAAGAATATCGTTCACGTGTGAAATTAGGACTCCGTACCGATGAAGAATATGAAGACGCTGATGGTGCAAGCCAAACCTGGGAAATGCATCACTTCTATCATACTATTCTGGCAGCGGAGATCACCATTCTCAATAAATTAATTGCAGAAGTACAGACTACTGAATTTGATGTGGTTTCTGAACTTTTCAATGAGATTTCCCTCACCGATTTTAAATTCGAAGCAGTTACTGCCAAGATCATCCCTAAGACCAATTATATTATTAAGGGACAGAAATACGAAGCAGAGGTGCTCGTTGCAGCCTATGACGACAAAGCAAACCCTGATGTATATATTATGCAGGGCGCCAGCGAATTTAACCTTAGTAATAAGGACAGGGCCCAGAAGTGGGAAGGTGAAGGTGGTATCGTGAAACTGGAGTGGAATGCTAATTCTGAAGGCCCACAACGTTTTGCAGGTATCATCGAGATCACCAATCCTGAAGGGGAGCTGGAGCAACATTATTTTTCACATGAATATATTGTAGCCCCTCCATCACTGACGGTAGCGGCCAAAAAGATGAACGTATTCTATCGTGCAGTTGACAACCCGGTATCTATTTCCGTTCCCGGTATTGCCAAGAATATGATCAGGCCATCCATCTCAGAAGGAGAGATCGTAGCTGATCCCGATGCTCCTGGCGATTGGCTTGTTCGTATTACTGCCGGAGTATCCTCCACTATAGTAAGTGCACAGGCTCAATACGAAGGACAATGGATGGACATGGGCTCATTCGAATTCAGGGTGAAACGTGTTCCCGACCCGGTAGCTAAAATTGCAGGTAAGGTCGACGGTACCATTAACAGGAATGAACTCCTTGGTGCCAATGCGATTATCCCTGTAATGGAAGATTTTGAGTTCGACCTCAACTTTATAGTTACATCATTCGCCATGGGTACCATTATCAATGGTGACTGGGTACCTAAAAGGGCAAGCGGCAACCGCTTCACTTCCGAAATGCAGGATATTATCAGGAGTTCAAGAAGGGGACAAAAATTCTTCTTCGAGAACATCCAGGCACAAGGACCTGACGGTACAAGACGTACGTTGAGTCCTGTGAACTTAACTATTGACTAAACACTCATAATACTATTATAATGAAAAAGCTAATCATCATCCTAGGAGTTGTGGCCCTGCTTATCGGTTTCGGTAGCAGTACTGCACAAGCCCAGATCCTTGACAGTCCTCCTGTGGACGGCCTGTTTGAGGACGGGAGCGGCTTCATCAATATGAAGCCTGTGCCATATCCTCCACTTAGGAAAGCTGACGTTATGTGGCAGAAAAGGCTCTGGCGCGAGATTGATTTTCGTGAGAAGATCAACCAGTATTTCTACTATCCTATCGAGCCGCATAACAACTGGAGAAGTTTTATGCAGATCATCATGGATGGACTGAAAGAAGGTTCCATGACGGCATACGATATCTCTGCAACAGATGAGTTTCTGGTACCCCTGGTATACCAGGAGGTGATCGCCCGACAGGTCGACACTTTCCACAGGGTGTTTCAACGGCCTTTTCCGCCTTACGAAGAGTATGATACCGTGATCTTTACCGACTTTGACCCCACAAAGGTGAAGCGTGTCAGGATCAAGGAAGACTGGTACTTCGACAAGCAACGCTCTCAGATCATGGTCAGGGTGATCGGAATCTGCCCTGTTATGATCAAAGACCGTGACGGAGAAGAGGTGACGGAGCCACTGTTCTGGGTATACTTCCCGGAAGCACGGCCGATCTTTTCCAGGGCACTGATCTATAACCGCCATAACGATGCCATGAGGCTCACTTATGACGATGCTTTCTGGAAACGGATGTTTAATAGTTACATCTACAAGGAGTCGAATGTGTACGACAGGCGTATATCAGAATATGCCTCTGGCCTCGACGCCCTGTATGAATCTGAAAGGATCAAAAATGAACTCTTTGAGTTCGAACATGACCTCTGGGAATTCTAAACCGAACAATATTTTAAAAAAGCCCTCTGTAACCCAGAGGGCTTTTTTTTATATTTGTTGTGAGCTATGCAGAATATCCTCGATACATCCATCGAATACCTGAAGGGCGTCGGACCCAAGAGGGCTGCTATGCTGAAGAAGGAAATCGGTGTACTTACCTTCGACGACCTGCTGCAGTACTACCCCTTCCGCTACATCGACAAGTCGAAGATCCATAGCGTGTCAGAAATACGTTCCGACATGGCCTATGTACAGCTAAAGGGAAGCATCAGCAATGTGAAAAAACTGGGCAAGCCCCGCTCACAACGTCTAAGTGCCATACTGAACGACGATACAGGATCGATTGAACTTGTCTGGTTCAAAGGCATTAAATGGCTTGAAGGAAAATTCAAGCCCGGAGTGGAATATATCGTATTCGGGAAACCTTCACTCTTCAACAATAAGTATAATATCGCCCACCCTGAGGTTGAGCTGCCTGATGAAGACAATCTGAGTTTGAGCCAGGTATTGGTTGGCCATTATAGCGAAACGGAAACGCTTCGAACCAGGGGATTGTCGAGCCGGAATATCAGCAAACTGATGAAAACCCTGCTTCTCAAGGTGGAAGGAAGCATCACGGAAACCCTCTCCCCTGACATCCTCGACAAGTTAGGATTGCTATCTCGCGAAGAAGCCTTTCAAAACATACATTTTCCAAAAAACCAGGAATTGCTGCGAAAGGCAGAGGCCCGGCTAAAATTCGAAGAACTCTTTTTCATTCAGCTGCGTCTGCTGAAACAAAAGAAAGGAAGACAGCAGGAGGTGAAAGGGCATGCTTTTAAGTATGTTGGTGATTTTACCAATGAATTTTATAAACAACACCTCAGCTTTGAGCTCACCAATGCTCAGAAACGGGTGATACGCGAGATCAGGGCCGACATGGGTTCCGGCATACAGATGAACCGTCTCCTTCAGGGCGACGTAGGCAGTGGTAAGACCCTGGTAGCACTAATGTCAATGTTGATCGCCCTCGACAACAACTACCAGGCCTGCATGATGGCTCCTACAGAGATCCTGGCAAGCCAGCACTTTGCAACTATCAGTGAGATGACGGCTCCCATGGGCATCAGGGTGGAATTGCTGACCGGATCCACCAGGGCGGCAAAAAGAAAGCAGTTGCATGAAGACCTCCGCAGCGGTGAACTGCAGATCATCATTGGTACACATGCCTTGCTCGAGGAAGAGGTGAAATTCAAAAACCTGGGACTGGTGGTCATCGATGAACAACACCGCTTTGGAGTGGCCCAGCGTGCCAGGCTCTATTATAAGAATATTGCTCCACCGCACATCCTTGTCATGACAGCAACGCCTATACCCAGGACCCTTGCCATGACCCTTTACGGCGATCTCGACTTCTCAGTAATCGATGAACTTCCCCCGGGCAGGAAGCCTGTAAAAACTGTTCAGTTCTTTGATTCGAAACGGCTCCGTCTGTTTGGCTTTATGAAAGAACAGATTGCCCTTGGGAGGCAAGTCTATGTGGTGTACCCGCTCATCAATGAGTCGGAGAAACTCGACCTGAAAGATCTCATGGATGGCTATGAAAGCATCAGCCGGGCCTTTCCCCTGCCCGAATATCCTATCAGCATTGTACATGGCAAGCTCAAGCAGGACGTAAAAGAATATGAGATGCAGCGTTTCATCAAGGGAGAAACCAAGATCATGGTAGCCACAACTGTTATTGAGGTGGGTGTCGACATCCCCAATGCTTCTGTTATGGTGATAGAAAATGCAGAACGCTTCGGGCTCTCGCAGCTCCATCAGCTCCGCGGACGTGTGGGCCGTAGTGCCGACCAATCATACTGTATCCTGATGTCGGGCTATAAACTGTCAAAAGAAGCACGTACGCGTCTTAAAACGATGACAGAAACAACAGATGGCTTCATGATCGCAGAGACCGACTTGAAGCTGCGTGGCCCCGGCGACATGGCAGGCACCCAGCAGAGCGGGATCGTCGACCTGCGTATCGCTAACCTGCTTCGTGATGAAAAGATACTGAAATATGCCCGTAACCTGGCCCAGGATATACTCGACGATGATCCTGTTCTCAGCAAGGCAAAAAATAAGCTTCTGCGACAAACTCTGGCGAGCCTGAATAAATACCGGCCCGATTGGGGATCTATCAGCTAGCAAACGGAAAATCATTACCTTTACCCTCTGTTTTTGGAAAAATATCCGACAGGATATTATGTAGCTGAATACAGAAGAAATTAAACGGATAATGACGCTTAAAAACCAGCAGGATGAAAATATCATACAACTGGCTTAAAAGATATATCGATATCGACCTCGGAGTAGAAGAACTGGGCATCGTACTCACTAACAGCGGACTGGAAGTAGGTGGAGTCGAACAGTTTCAGTCGGTGAAGGGCGGTCTTGAAGGCATCGTGATTGGCGAAGTCGTGACTTGCGAAAAGCACCCGAATGCCGATAAACTTAGCCTGACTACAGTAAATATTGGATCCGGAGAGCCCCTCCCCATCGTTTGCGGTGCACCCAATGTGGCTACCGGACAAAAAGTAGTTGTTGCAAGAGTTGGAACGAAATTATACTCGGGAGAGGAATCTTTTGAGATCAAAAAGGCCAAGATCAGAGGTGAACAGTCGGAAGGTATGATCTGTGCCGAAGATGAGATCGGAATTGGCAGCTCCCATGACGGGATTATGGTACTCGATAAAAATGCCATTCCCGGCACCCCGGCAGCAGTATACTTCGAGATCACCGAAGACCATGTCTTCGAGATTGACCTCACACCCAACCGTACCGACGCCACAGGCCATATCGGCACCGCCAGAGATATAATGGCCGTTATCAACAGGCTTAAAGGTAAAGGAAGCCTAAAGCTGAATATACCTTCTGTCGAGAGTTTCAAGGCCCCGGAGAAAAAGGCCGAATTTCCGGTGATCATTGAAGATGAAGAAGCCTGCCCGCGTTTCAGTGGCGTAACGATATCCGACCTTGAAGTAAAACCTTCTCCATTATGGATGCAGGACCTTCTTAATGCCGTTGGTATACGCCCCATCAACAACATTGTAGATATCACCAATTTTGTCTTAATGGAGACAGGCCAGCCCCTCCACGCCTACGATACAACCGCCATTGGTGGCGGAAAAGTGGTCGTTAGGAAAGCCCGGGAAAAAGAAAAGTTTGTGACTCTCGATGAGAATGAGCGTGAACTCAGCGCTGATGACCTGATGATCTGTGATGCGAAAACTGGTATGTGTATTGCCGGAGTTTTTGGTGGAAATAAATCCGGTGTGACGGAAAAAACAAAAAATATTTTCCTTGAAAGTGCCCATTTCGACCCCGCAACGATACGGAACACGGCCAAAAACCATGGTCTTTCTACCGATGCATCCTTCAGGTTCGAACGCGGTGCCGACATCAACAATACCCTCTATGCCATGAAGAGGGCCGCCCTGCTGATCGAAGAACTGGCCGGCGGCAAGGTATCCTCAGAGGTCGTTGACATATACCCAAACCCTCTTGAAGGCTGGACGGTAGAAGTCAACTATAAGAATATCAACAAGCTCATCGGACAAGAGATCCCGGTGGATCTGGTGAAAAGTATTCTGAGCGATCTCGACATCGAGATCCTGTCAGAAAAAGGTGATGATATAGAGGTGAAGATACCCACATATCGTTATGACGTACGCAGAGAGGCCGATGTGATCGAAGAGGTGCTACGCATCTTCGGTTATGACAATGTAGATTTCCCCCACGGGATACGCTCTTCCCTGGCTCACCACCCCAAGCCTGACCCGGATAAGTTGCAGAACAGCCTTTCCGACTTCCTGGCATCCATGGGTTTCTCGGAGATCATGAACAACTCCCTCACAAAAGCAGCTTATGCAAAGCAATTCCCGGCGATAGAAGAATCGAATACAGTCATGCTTCAGAATCCGCTCAGCCAGGACCTCAATGCCATGAGGCAGACGCTGCTTTTCGGAGGACTCGAAAATATTGCATTCAACCAGAACAGAAGGATCACGGATATCCGTTTCTTTGAGTTCGGCAACATCTACTCGCGTGAGCAAAAGAACAAACGTGAGTACCCGCTTGATGGCTACCATGAAGAAAAACGTCTGGGGCTTTTCATCTGCGGTGCGAAGCAAAAAGAAAGCTGGGATACCGCGGATCAACCATCAGATTTCTTCCTCCTCAAATCCTATGTTCATAGTCTTTTACAAAAGATTGGTGCTGATCCGGAAACCTTCCTAAGCAGGCCTGCCGATCCAACATCTTTTGCAGAAGGGATCGCCTATCTGAAAAATGATGAGATGCTTGTTTCCTTCGGCAGTGTAGGCAAAAGCCTTCTCAAAGCATTTGATATCAAGCAGGACGTATATTATGCTGACTTTTCCTGGAATATGATCATGCAACTGGCCAGGGAATCCAGGATACTGACAACACCGGTACCCAAATACCCGGCTGTAAGGCGTGATCTGGCTCTGCTCATCGGCAGGGATGTAAGCTTTAGCAGTATCCGTGATATTGCTTTCAAGACCGAGAGAAAGCTGTTACGTGATGTCGGACTCTTCGATGTATATGAAGGTGATAAGATAGGCAAGGACAAGAAGTCCTATGCCGTCAGTTTCATTTTCCGTGATGACGAGAAAACATTGACTGACAAGATCATTGACAAGACAATGAAAAGGATGCTCACCGCCTTCGAAAAAGAACTTGATGCCAGTATCCGCTAAGACCCGGAGAATCATAACCTTTTAATCCAAACCAAATGAGTAAAACAGAGTTAGTTTATTCCATCAGCCCTCAGGGCGAACAATTTGTCCTTCCCGAACTCTCCGCCTACGAAGAAGAACTCAAACGTATAGAAATGCTGGTTGGCAAAGCCAGGAAAAACGGACAGGAGATCGTAGTTGTTATGGGTGTTGGCTTTGTCGGGGCAGTGATGGCAGCCATAGTGGCTGATGCCAAAGACGAAAAAGGCAAAAACACCAAGTTCGTGATTGGCTGCCAACGGCCCAGTGTGCGCAGCTACTGGAAAATCCCAATTCTGAACAAGGGGATATCTCCCGTGAAAGCAGAGGACCCTGAAGTGGCAGAGCTCATCGAAAGAACCGTAATACAATCAGAGACATTAACAGCTACATACAACAGCGACTGCCTCCGGTTTGCTGATTGTGTAGTTGTAGATGTGCAGTGCGACTACACCAAGAACGACCTTGGAAACATGCGCACCGGCGATGTAGAGATGGCAGCTCTTGAAGCCACCATGAGAACTATTGGCGATAAAGTACCCCCTACTGCTCTAACACTTATTGAAACTACCGTAGCTCCCGGAACAACAGAATTCGTTGCCTGGCCCATTCTGAAAAAGGCCTTTGCCAAGCGTGGGCTGAAGGAAACACCCCTTTTATCGCATAGCTTCGAACGTGTGATGCCCGGCAAAGAATATGTAAGTTCCATCCGTGACTTTTGGCGTGTATGCTCAGGATGTACCACGGAAGCACGTGACAGGGTAGAGAAGTTCCTGCATGAGATCCTGAACACTGAGGAATTCCCACTCACAGTGATGGACCGTCCTATCGAGTCAGAGACCACCAAGATCGTTGAGAATTCATACCGAGCCACTATACTGGCCTATCTGAATGAATGGAGCATTTTTGCAGAACGCAACGGTGTGGACCTGATCAAAGTGATCGATGCTATTAAGATGCGTCCCACGCACAGCAATATGATCTTTCCAGGACCCGGTATCGGTGGATATTGCCTTCCAAAAGATGGTGGCCTCGGATACTGGGCATACAAGCACATATTAGGTTTTGACGATGGAGATCAAGTCTTTAAGATCACTCCAACCGCCATCGATATTAACGATACCCGTTCCCTGCATGTGGCCACGCTCACCCGCGACGCCCTGCGTAATATGTCAAGATACATTGCCGGATCAAGGGTCCTGCTTTGTGGTGCCAGCTACCGTGAAGATGTTGGCGATACACGCTATAGTGGATCGGAGATGGTAATGCGCAAGCTCACCGAGATGGGTGCCGACATGCATGTGCACGACCCATATGTTGATCACTGGCATGAATTCGAGACGCAGGATGGAGAGAGCGCCGAATATTCATGGAAGCGTTTTTTTCGTAACCAGGACGGATTGAATGAGATTGTGATAGAGAAAGATCTCAAAGCCTCTCTTAAGGGTGTCGACGCCATGATCCTGGCAGTCCCACATGAGCAATACGTTAATCTTGAACCCGATAATATTGTAAAATGGGCCGGCAATCCCATCGCTGTGATCGATTGCTTCGGTATCCTCAGCGATGACAACATCCGCCGCTACTTCGAACTTGGCTGTGAGGTAAAAGCCCTCGGCCGTGGCCACATCCAGCGTATCAAGAAGGAAGTAGCCCGTTCAAAGCACTAACTTCAAGTACTCTAGGCACTTTAAGTATTTTAGGCACTTTTTTCATAACTTTACACTTTGAAACCTCTACGAATGTTTAAAAGAGGCAGAAAGACTCAATAGATGGATATTCAGAACATGAAACAACGGTTTGGGATCATCGGGAACTCCCCGTCACTGAACCGTGCCATTGATATTGCCAGCCAGGTGGCTCCGACCGATCTAACTGTATTAATTTCAGGTGAGAGTGGTGTGGGTAAGGAGGTTTTTCCGAAGATCATCCACCAGCAAAGCTCACGTAAACATGGACCATACATAGCTGTGAACTGTGGTGCGATTCCGGAGGGAACTATTGATTCAGAGCTTTTCGGACATGAGAAAGGTTCATTTACAGGTGCCCACGAAGCCCGCAAAGGTTATTTTGAGGTGGTGAACGGCGGCACCATTTTCCTGGATGAAGTGGCCGAGTTGCCATTGTCTACCCAGGTGAGGCTGCTCAGGGTTTTAGAGAGCGGGGAGTTCATGAAGGTAGGTTCATCAAAGGTGATCAAAACCGATGTAAGAGTGGTAGCAGCCACCAATATCAATATACCTGAGGCCATCCATAGCGGAAAATTCCGACAGGATCTGTATTACCGCCTCAACACTGTGCCGATCTTTATCCCTCCTCTGCGCGAGCGCAAGGATGACATACATCTGCTTTTCAGGAAATTTGCATCCGACTTTGCCGATAAGTACCGCATGCCGACCACACAACTGGATGCCGATGCCGTACGCTTGCTGGAAGAATACCGCTGGCCGGGAAATATACGTCAGCTCAAGAATATTACTGAACAGATCTCCATTATTGAAGAGAACAGGACGGTGAATGCAGACATCCTCCGTCGTTACCTTCCCTCCGGACAGTTCAACGAATTGCCTGTTCTGTATAAGAAAGAGGGCAATGACAAGGAGTTTTCGGAACGCGACCTTCTCTATAAGGTCCTGTTCGACATGAAAAAAGACATCCATGAGTTAAAGAAGGTGGTGAGTGGCATTTCAAATGACGAGGTATCACCTGATATTCAGCAGCATGATTCCATGCTGGTGGACCCCATGGAAGAGATGCGGGAAAGTATTGAGATACACCATGCATCGGAAGTAAGTCGCTTTGAGGAGCCCATACATCCTTCAGAAGTGGTTGAAGAGCCGCTGTCACTGCAAGAGAAGGAGATCGACATGATCAAGAAAGCCCTTCAAAGACACAATGGTAAACGCAAAAATGCAGCGCAAGAGCTCGGTATTTCAGAAAGGACCCTCTACCGTAAGATCAAAGAGTTTAATATCGATCAGTGAGAAAACAATCCACCATAGAAAAAATAAAAGATGCATCACTCCTGCTAATGCTGGGGCTGTTGCTATTTAGTTTGGGTGGCTGCGGTGTTTATTCTTTTACGGGAGCCTCTATCTCCCCGGAAACAGAGACTATCTCCATAGAACGCTTCCCAAACAATGCCATGACTGTGGAGCCTACGCTTAGTCAGAAGTTTACTGATGCCCTCCGGGATAAGTTCCAGCGTGAGACCAACCTCACACTGCTTACCAAAGGAGGCGACCTGCATATCGAGGGTTCAATTACAGGTTACCGGACCAGCCCTGTGGCCATTCAGGCCGACGAAACAGCTGCGATGAACAGATTAACGATTTCGGTAAATGTCATCTTCACGAATACACAGGACGATAGCCAGAGCTTCACGAGTAGTTTTTCACGTTATCAGGATTATCGCAGTACACGGAACCTGAATGACGTACAGGAAACCCTGATCGACCAGATCAATGAGATGCTGATACAGGATATCTTCGACAAGTCGGTGGTCAACTGGTAAACACATATGGACAGGCAACAATTCATATCTTACATCAAAGAGCCCGCATTGCTTGATAAAGCATCGCTGCAGGGTATAGAAAGCCTGTCGGAACAATTTCCTTATTGTCAGAGCCTTCAGATACTGCATTTGCTTAACCTTAAGATAATTGACCATGTGATGTACAGCGAGCAATTGAAGTCGACTGCAGCACATATCGCCGACAGGAAACGGCTCAGGGAACTGATACGTAGCCTCCAGACGGAAGAGCCTGAGTTAGTTGAAGCGGTTAAAGCTGTTGAATCGGCGGAACCTGTGGACCCGATAGAGGGTGTAGAAGAGGAAGTAGCTGCTGAGCCGGTCAAGCCGGCCAGGGCAACTGAATCTGTTGTTCCTGTGGTTGAAGAGGATGAAGAGGAGAGGTTAAAGAGACTGAAGCAGATCGTTGAAAATCGCCTGAAACAGATAGCCCTGGAAAAGGATGAAATTCCAAAGCCGGAGGATCCGGTACTCACCAAAGAAGAGCTTATTGAGAAGTTCATCAAGAAGGAACCATCTATCAGCAGGCCGAAGCCCGACTTCTTCGATCCCGTGAAAGTGGCCCGTAGCAGTCGTGAAGATCAGCCCGGCCTGGTCACGGAAACACTGGCACGTGTTCACATCCAGCAGGGTAACATAGACAAGGCCATTGAAATTTATCGCAAATTAAGTTTGAATTTCCCGGAAAAAAGTGCTTACTTTGCAGCCCAAATTGAGAAATTAAGTACTGAAAATTAAAATCTAATACCAATGGGCTTATATATAATTGTATCTGTTTTTATTCTCATGGTCAGCGCACTCATCATCCTCGTGGTGCTGGTGCAGAACAGCAAGGGCGGTGGTCTGGCATCGAACTTTGCCGGCTCTAACCAATACATGGGCGTCAGGAAAACTGCTGACTTCCTCGAGAAAGCTACCTGGACTCTGGCCATCATCCTGCTCGTACTCAGTCTGGCATCCATCTTTGTTATTCCAAGGACCGGAGCACGCCAGAATGATGTTACCCAGATCGAAGAGCGCGCCAGCGATCCTATTCCAGCGGGTCCTACTGCACCTGCTCCGGGTCCGGAACAACAACCTGAATAAGATATTAAGCCACATAAAAAAACATTACAATGTCAGAATGTCATACTTTCTGACATTTTTTTTTGTTTTCCGGCTTTGGCACAAAATGTGACCGTGCTAAAGTAAATCCGAAATAATTTATTTAAACAATAAAATAACAAGAAATGGCAAAGTTGAACATCAAACCATTAGCAGATAGGGTTATCATTGAGCCTGCTGCTGCTGAAGAAAAGACTGCCGGTGGCATCATCATTCCTGATACCGCCAAGGAAAAACCCTCAAAAGGAATTGTTGTAGCTGTTGGTCCGGGGACTAAAGATAATCCGGTGACCGTTAAAGCAGGCGACGTAGTGCTATATGGCAAGTATGCCGGCACAGAGATCAGCTTCGAAAACAAAGACTTCATGATCATGCGTGAAAGCGACATCGTCGCCATCATCTAAAAAAATATTACAAATAAACCTAAAAAAAGACTAGAACAATGGCTAAAGATATAATTTTTGACCTGAAAGCAAGAGATGGCCTCAAGCAGGGTGTCGACGCATTGTCGAATGCTGTAAAGGTGACCCTCGGTCCCAAAGGACGTAATGTCATTATAGAAAAATCATTCGGTTCTCCGATCATCACCAAAGATGGCGTAACCGTTGCCAAGGAGATAGAACTCGAAGACGGCGTTGAGAATATGGGTGCACAAATGGTGAAGGAAGTTGCTTCGAAAACCAACGACCTTGCCGGAGACGGCACTACTACTGCCACCGTACTTGCCCAGGCAATCGTAAACACAGGACTGAAGAACGTAACGGCCGGTGCCAACCCGATGGATCTGAAAAGGGGCATCGACAAGGCTGTTAAAGCTGTTATTAAGAGCCTGAGAGAACAAACCAAAGAGATAGGCGATAACACCGAGAAAATCGAACAGGTTGCTTCTATCTCTGCTAACAACGACAACAGCATTGGTAAACTCATTGCTGAGGCCATGGCCAAAGTGAAGAAAGAAGGTGTGATCACCATCGAAGAAGCCAAAAGCATCGAAACTTATGTTGACGTTGTTGAAGGTATGCAGTTCGACCGTGGATATATCTCACCATATTTCGTTACTGATACTGAAAAGATGGAAGCGGTTTATGAAAACCCATACATCCTGATCTATGACAAGAAGATCTCCGTGATGAAAGACCTTCTCCCAATCCTTGAGAAAGCTGCACAGAGCGGACGTGCATTGATCATCATCGCAGAAGACGTGGAAGCCGAAGCACTGGCTACCCTCGTGGTGAATAAGATCAGAGGATCGCTGAAAGTAGCTGCTATAAAAGCCCCGGGTTTTGGCGACAGGAGAAAAGAGATGCTCGAAGATATTGCCTCATTGACCGGCGGTACCGTAATCTCAGAAGAAAAAGGATATAAACTTGAAGACGCTGACATCACTTACCTTGGTGAAGCTGACAAAGTATCTATCGATAAAGAAAACACAACTATCGTAAAGGGAAAAGGCGAAAAAGACGCCATCCAAGCCAGGGTGAATATGATCAAATCACAGATCGACAAGTCAGGCTCTGAGTACGATAAAGAAAAACTACAGGAAAGGCTGGCGAAACTTGCCGGTGGTGTAGCAGTGATCTATGTTGGTGCTGCCAGCGAAGTTGAGATGAAGGAAAAGAAAGACCGTTTCGATGATGCTCTGAACTCAACCAGGGCGGCTATTGAAGAAGGCATCATCCCCGGTGGTGGTGTTGCTTACATCAGGGCCATTGACTCCATCAACGGGCTGAAAACTGATAACGAAGATGAAGAAACCGGTATCGCTATTATCAGGCGCTCACTGGAAGAACCCCTCCGCCAGATCGTTGAAAACGCAGGCATGGAAGGTTCCGTTGTTGTACAAAAGGTCAGGGAAGGCAAAGGCGACTTTGGCTTCAACGCACATACCGAAGTGTATGAAAACCTCCTGA
The DNA here is from genome assembly GCA_003648575.1 of Bacteroidota bacterium. The sequence goes on along the minus strand of QMPN01000002.1, from coordinate 7,870 downwards.
AATCAGGGGTAATCGACCCGACCAAAGTAGCCAGGGTAGCACTCGAGAATGCAGCCTCAATTGCAGGTATGCTCCTCACCACAGAGTGTGTACTCGTAGAACATAAAGACGAAAATGCGGCTCCGATGCCACCGATGCCGGGAGGCATGGGAGGCGGTATGCCAGGCATGATGTAATAAAAAAAACCCCGCCCCCGGCGGGGTTTTTTATATCTTTACGGTACAATATTTGCTCTAAGTGCACGCAAATCAATAAACAGTACCATGAAAAAAGCAATCTTGTACTTCAGCATCATACTCAGCGGCTTGTTCCTCTTCGGGCAGGAAGAGGCAGAAGAAGTTAAAGCAGCTATCCCTGTAGATCCCAATACGGGACTCATCACTTTCCAGGAAGTAGTAGAGGAAACAGGTACCCAGAAAGAACTCTTCAATCGTGCAGGCGAATGGTTACACCACTTCTTCAAACAACCGGTTTATGTGACCCAGGTAAGGGATGCCGCCAGCGGTGTGATCAAAGGCAAGCACCAGTTTGAACTGGTCTTTTATGAAAAGGATGTGAAGAAGATCGCAGGCATGATCAAATACTATTTCAAGATCGAATGTAAAGATGGCCGTTATCGCTACACTCTCGATAATTTCGTTCTCACCAAACAATCAAAATACTCCTGTGAGAAATGGCTGAACACTGCCCACCGCGACTACAATGATCAATGGCCCATTTACCTTGAACAACTCCGCGTTTATGCCATGGATAACTTTGGTGCTTCACTGAAAGCATATATGGTACCCGAGGTGGTAGTTGAAGAGGAAGAATGGTAGTGAGGAAGAGCGAAATCAGAAGTTAGAAGTTAGAAGTTAGAAGAGCGAGGATCGAAAATCGAAGTATTCAGCACTCATCACCCGACACCCGGGATTCCATTCCCTAATTCATTATCTATAATTCATAATTCCCAAAAGCCCTATCTTTGCCCTCATTATGCAAAAGCAGCAAATCAGGAAAGGCTTTTCGAAGCTGAACAAAGAGCAGAAGATCGACCTGACGGCCAGTTATTTTGAAAATCCGGCTGAAGCGGCCCGGGAGCTCAAATCATACTGGCACCAGGATGCAGGTCTGCAGAGAAAACTGGATGAGTTCGCAGAGAATACCATTTCCAACTTTTTCTTTCCCTATGGCATTGCTCCCAACTTTGTGATCAATGGCAATATGTACCTCGTACCAATGGTAATCGAGGAAAGCTCGGTAATCGCAGCAGCATCGAACGCAGCCAAGTTCTGGTCGGAAAGGGGTGGCTTTCACGCAGAGGTCTTATCCATGACCAAGATCGGCCAGGTGCATTTCGTCTGGGAAGGTGATAAGGACGTGCTGAGTGCAGCCATGCCTGATATCAAAGAAAAGCTGATCATAGAAACCAATCCCATCACTGAAAATATGCGTGAACGCGGGGGCGGAATCATCGACATAGAGCTGGTGGATATGAGCGACAAGCTCGATAATTATTTTCAACTCAAGGCCAGCTTCGAAACCGCCGATAGCATGGGCGCCAACTTTATCAACTCCTGCCTCGAAGAGTTTGGAGAGTTATTGAAAAGGTTCCTCAAAGAAGATAAAAGGTTCACAGGTGCCAGCGAAGAATGTGAGATCGTGATGGCTATACTTTCTAACTATACTCCTGACTGCCTTGTCAGGACCTGGGTAGAGTGCGACATCGAAGAGTTTGGTGAAATGGATCGCAATATGAGTGCCGTTGAATTTGTAAAGAAATTCGAAAGGGCTGTCCGTATAGCCCAGGAAGATGTTTTCCGGGCAAGCACCCACAACAAAGGCGTCATGAACGGCATCGATGCTGTTGTATTGGCCACCGGCAATGATTTCCGTGCCATAGAAGCCTGCGCACATACCTACGCCGCAAGAAATGGAAAATATTCATCCCTGACCGACATATCGCTGGAAAATGGAAAATTCCGTTACTCGCTTACCGTCCCTCTTGCTATAGGAACAGTGGGAGGCCTTACGTCCCTGCATCCGCTGGCAAAATTCTCTCTTGAGCTTCTGAATAATCCGGAAGCGGAACAGCTGATGATGATTGCAGCAGCCTGTGGACTGGCCAACAACTTCAGCGCACTGAAATCACTCACTACCAAAGGCATACAGGTTGGACACATGAAAATGCACCTTTATAATATCCTCAACCATATCGGTGTAACCAAAGAAGAAAAGGATCATGTCGTAGATCATTTTAAAGATAAAAAGGTGTCTTTCAGTAATGTGAAAGCACTTGTATCAGACCTGCGCAAAGGAAATTCCTAATCAACACAAATTGAAGAAGCAGTCATTGTATACAAACGGAAAACTGCTGATCACGGGAGAATATCTCGTGTTGCAGGGAGCGCTTGCTCTGGCGGTTCCTACAGTCATGGGACAGCAACTGGATGTATCGATGAGGAGAGAAGGTGACGGTAAGACAGGGAGCCTGTTGAGTTGGAAAAGCTATTATGAGGATGACTGCTGGTTTGAGGTTGAATTTTCCCTTCCAGATTTAGAAGTTAAGGCTACCACTGACGAAAAGAAAGCACTATTTCTACAGCAACTATTATCAGAAGCCAATCGCCTTAACGCTGATATTTTCAGAAAGGGTCATTCCTTCACACTTGAAACAAAGCTTGACTTCCACCCTGGCTGGGGCCTGGGCAGCAGTTCAAGTCTGATCAGCATGCTCGCTGAATGGTTCAGGATCGATTCTTATGAGCTGTTCAGGAAAACCCAGAAGGGCTCTGGTTACGACATTGCCTGTGCCACTAGCGACAGCCCACTCTGGTATCGCCTGGTGCTGGGGAGCCCGATACGTCAGCGCGTCAGCTTCGATCCGCCATTTAAAGAAAATATTGCCTTTGTTTATTCGGGAAAGAAACAGGATTCTGCTGCAGCAGTAAACCACTACCTCACCCAAAAGAATGTGGCTGATGTTGATAAAGCCCGCATCTCACAGATCGGGCGGGATATCACGACTGTCAACAAGCTGGCCGAATTCAATGCCTTGCTGGATGAGCATGAAGAGATCATGTCAGGCATATTGGACATACCAAAGATAAAAGACCTGCACTTTTCTGATTTTCCGGGGAGCATTAAATCACTCGGTGCCTGGGGAGGGGATTTCCTTCTTGCCTCAAGCGAAATTGGCTTTAATCAAATAAAACCCTATTTTAGCAAGAAAGGTTTAGACATCGTCTTCTCCTTTGACCATCTTGTACTCGGTGCCAAAAGCTAGATATTTGGTGAAATCATATCCCAACATCCGGCATCTGGGATCCGACTTTAAAAAGCTGAATAATATGAATAAGATCTCATGGCAAAGCCCTTCGAATATTGCTCTCGTCAAGTATTGGGGCAAGCATGGTGTGCAGCTTCCAAGCAATCCCAGCCTCAGCTTCACACTCAACAATTGTCATACCACCACCGAGCTTCAATGGGAAGCGGGTGACGGCAATATCGATCTTCTGTTCGACGGACAGCGCAAGGAGCGTTTTACTGCACGGGCCCGCGATTATATCAGCTCTATTGCATCCATCTTTCCTTTTCTTAAAGAATATAACCTTCACATCGATTCCACCAATAACTTTCCACATTCGGCAGGAATTGCCTCATCAGCATCTGCCATGAGCAGCCTGGCACTTTGCTTGTGCAGCATGGAATATGAAGTCACCGGGAAAACGCTGACAGAGGAAGAATTTTACCAGAAAGCATCCAACATCGCCCGCCTGGGATCAGGTAGTGCAGCACGATCGGTTTACGGTGGCTATGTAAGCTGGGGCAAGTCGGACAAGATACCCGGAAGCAGCGATGAATATGCCACGCCCCTGCCGATGGAGATCAACGAGAGCTTCAAAGATATACGTGATACCATCCTCATTGTCGACCAGGGTATCAAAGTGGTGAGCAGCAGGGCCGGGCACAAGCTCATGGACAGGCACCCCTATGCACAACAGCGATTTGCGCGCGCCAACAAGAACTTCAACGACCTTACAAAGGCCCTTCAGGAAGGCGATGATCCCAACTTTATCCGTATCGTGGAACAGGAAGCCCTGGGTCTGCATGCGCTAATGATGAGCTCCACCCCGGGATATATCCTCCTGAAAGCCAATACCCTTAACATCATTCACAGGATCAGGGCCTTTCGTGACCTGAGCTGTACCACCCTTTGCTTTACCCTCGATGCAGGGCCCAACGTGCACCTGCTCTACCACGGCAGTGATTCAGCTGAAGTGGAGGAATTTATCACTGAGGAATTATTGCTATATTGCAGCGACAAATACCGGATCGACGACCATATTGGCAACGGTCCCGAGAAAGTCTGAAGCAGGGAATGACCAACAAGCAGGAAGTCTTTTACGCCAAGATCATGCTCTTTGGAGAATATAGCGTGATCTGTAATTCAATGGGGCTCACCATCCCCTACGCCCACTTCAAGGGTGAGCTGGGATTTCTGAACAAGTACCGCTATACCGACCATGACTTTGCCATCGACTCCAACAAGATGCTGAGGGCATACCATACACACCTGTTGAAGTTGCAGGAGAAGGGAGAGATGAAGTGTGAGCTAAACCTGGAGCACTTCAAAAAAGATATCGACAAAAACCTCTTTTTCGAGTCTACCATCCCGCAGGGGTTTGGCATTGGGAGTTCCGGTGCTGTATGCGCGGCCATCTACGAGCGCTATGCGCTGAACAAGATCAGATCCGGGCGCAATCTCAAGCAGGAAGATGTGCTGATGCTTAAAGCCATCTTTGCCCAGATGGAAGGCTATTTCCACGGCATTAGCAGTGGCATCGACCCGCTCAACTGCTACCTGAAATATCCCCTCCTGATCAACGGGGGCAGCGGTATAAATGTAGTGGGCATCCCCCGTAATAAATTCCCCCTGGAGGGCGCCATCTTCCTGATCGATACCGGCAAGCCGGGCATCACCCAGCCACTGGTAAACCTCTTTATCGAGAAATGCCAGGATAAAGTATTTGACACACTCATAAAGGAAACACTCATCCCGCTCAACGACCGCTGTATCCACTCCCTGCTGGAGGGTAAGACGGATCAGTTTTTCTCCTCTCTGGATGAACTTTCAGCCTTTCAGTATGCACATTTCCGGCCCATGATCCCCGACTCGGTATTCGGTAGCTGGAAAGCCGGCCTGGACAATAAAACCTACTCGTTGAAGCTTTGCGGTAGCGGCGGTGGTGGCTTTATCCTCGGATTCACACGTGACTTTGAAGCCAGTCAGAAATCGCTTCAGTCGCAGGGGCAGAAGGTTATTGCAGTGTATAAAAACAGCTAAGAACTCTGAACTTTGAACTTTGAACTTTGAAAAACGAAATCAGAATTCAGAAATAATTTCAGAATTCAGAGTTCAAAGTTCAAAGTTCAGAATTCCGCCGTATCTTCATGATCAAATGACACAATTAAGAAAAGCCATAATCATTACCGGTGCGGCCGGTGGTTTGGGAAAAGCCATTGTTAAATGCTGCATGGAAAGGTTTCCGGGCCTTGCCATTGTCGCAACAGACATCTCCCCGGAAGTTAATACCATGTTTGAAGGGCCTGTTTTAGCCTATCAGATGGATGTGACTGATGAGGCATCTATTGCCGCGCTGCGGATGGCGATTGAAGAAAAGGAACTGCAGGTTTGGGCCATTGTTAACAATGCCGGGGTCTCGGATTTCTTTCCCATAACTGAAAAATCCAAAGAAAGCCTGGAAAAAATATTCGCCATCAATACTTTTGGCCCCGTGAATATGGTTCGGGCCTTTCTGCCTCACCTGATAGAGACAAAGGGGCGGGTGGTGAATATCAGCAGTGAGAGTGTGCGCTTGCCTGCCGCTTTCCATCCTTATGCCAACACCAAGATCGCGCTGGAAGCCCTGAGCGTGAGCATGCGAAATGAGCTTGCCCTCTGGGGAGCTAAGCTGATCCTGATCCGGCCGGGAGCCATCAACACACCTTTTCTCGACGGCCTTCACGATCTGAAAAACAGGACCGGTGATAGTATTTACTCCGAATACCTTCACAATTTTGCCATCAAAGCACCAAAAGAGATACGTAAGATTGTTGAACCGGAAAGAGTTGCTTCCATTGTCTTGAAAGCACTGACAAAATCAAAGCCAAAAAGATACTACCGGGTGAATAATAATCCGATGCTGAGGATAGCACAACGATTGCCACATTGGCTCCGTGACTACTTCATGCTAAGGATGCTTAAATAGGTGCTGGGGCCGGGCTAGTTCTTGATGAGTTTTTTCGACTCGTAAATACCTTCTCCGCAGACAACTAAAAAATATATCCCAGGTTCAAGATTGCTACTTTCCCAATTTATATAGTGATCTCCACAGTTTAGATAATGCTTTACTAAGTCATCAACAAGCCTGCCTTCTGCATTGTAAACCGAGACTTTTGTAAAACCAGAAGCGGCAAGGTCAAAGTTGATATTGAGCATCTCAGTGAAAGGATTTGGATAAATGCGGATGTAGCCTTCTTCAGCCGGTTTGGGATCATCTACACCCATGGGAGAGATCGGTAAAAAGATAATCGTATCAGCATTGAAGTTCGGTATGGCCAGGATATCATTGGTCTTGTTGTAATAGATATCGGCCGGATCAGTATACCCACCTGCTATGATTTCCGGTGGATTGGTAAACACATGATCATAACGATAAACCCTGTCGGTGGTCCAGGAAGAAAAATAGTAGTTCCCGTCATTATCCTCCGTAAATCCATCAATGGCACTTATTCCTGTTTCCACGATGGTTGAAAGCGTCAGGTCGTCCAGGTCAACTGATAAGATAGGCCGGCTGGCTAACAGGCAGTTCAATACCATTAATCTATTGTTTGTCTCATCATACAGTATACCGTTGGGATAGCCCAGGCCTGCATCCACCAGTGTGGTATAACTCATTCCTGCAATATTCACTTTGAATATCTTATTAGCTTCACTATCTGTCACATAGAGATGGCCTGCATTGTCAGAGGCAATATCATTTAACAACTCTTTTTCCGGAATATCCACATGGAAAACAATGTCGCCACTTGACAGCAGCATGCCAACAATGCCTGAATACGGACCATCATTGGATGACACATAGAGGGTATCGCCTACAAGATGCAATCCCAGCGTGGCTGTCATATCTGTATTGAAATAGCTCTGCTGACCATCGCTGGCAATGGCAACGATCTGCCCATCGCCACAATTGGATACGAGGTAACGATCAGCTGCAGCATCATAAACGATACTTTCCGGGTTGTTAAGCAGGTTTTGCGCATTGCAAAAAATCATTGAAAAAACGAGCATCAGTAAGGTAAATGTTCTTTTCATATAATTCATTGTTATAGTTTATGTATAGAATAAAGTTAAGCCGGAAGAGTCCCTGATGCCAGAATGAATTGACAAATGACAGCTGACAGTACGCAGCAGGCAGCAGGCGATTGACGATAGGCCGTGGGCGGTGGGTCGAAGAATGAATTCTTATCTTTGGAGCATGAAAATAATTTTGAGCCTGAGTTTGCTGCTTATTGGGTTATTTCTAAGTGCCCAGAACTATGCTGACAGAATACCCTTTCTTGATGGTGACAAATGGGGTTATGCCGACAACAATGGCGATGTTGTAATTGAAGCGGAATATGACCAGGCCTTTCCTTTTTGTGAAGGTGCCGCCAAAGTGATGAAGAATGGGTTTTTCGGATTGATAGACAAGAACGGGGCTATTATGGTGCCCGTTACCCTGGAAGGCATGGGCGAATGGCGTGAAGGCATGATCGACTTCAGTAAAGGCAAAAAGTATGGTTTTTATGATACCCGCGGAAACCGCATTGTTTCTGCCCAATATCT
>QMPN01000001.1 GCA_003648575.1 Bacteroidota bacterium | reverse complement strand
TATGCTGTCGTGGAAGAAATATCCATTTCCCATGTTGAAATAGCCAATTGCCTCACCTTTTTTGTAATTATAAGTTTCAGATAGTTGAATGGTTTGATGAGCTATCGAAATACAGCTATCCGGGTATTTGGAACAAAGCTTGAAGGCAATTTTATTGAGGGCATCAATTTTTTCGGTACCAGACAATGCTGGAAGAATCTGGTGCAGGCTGTCTACATTAATTCTATTCATTTCTCGGTCGATCTGACCAAGTCCGATAAAAGGCAGAGCAATAAGAATAATTATGACACACCTTAATCTCATGAAACCAGGGAGGTTGGCATGTAAAGATAAGGAGATGAAGGTCTTTATGCAAATGAGATTAAAAAGGGTTTGCTAATTTCCTCATAATTTTACGATCAAACATTTCGCAATCAAAATTGCAATCAATTATGGTGTGATATATAATTATTACCTTTAATTCACAAGTTCGCCTTCACAAAACTGCACGGGGAATTTGAAAACAATGAGTTAACTAATTTATATTAAGGCTGTTATATCAGCTTTAGAATTCCCGATAGCTATCGTGGTGGTGGTACCACAATAAATTGTATTTGAAGGGATTAAAAAACTTTAGTCATTCATCAGTGAAGAATAAGCTTTTTATTGTCATTAACTGAACTTGTTTTCAAGTTGACTATGTATATTCCGCTATTCAATTTAATGCCATCATCATCAGTCCCATCCCATTGAATGGAGTGGCGGCCGGTTTTCAGGATCCTGTCAAGAAGGATTGCAACCCTCTTTCCGTTGATATCGAATACCTCAATACTTATCTGTTCATTATCCTGCATATTGAATGAAATAGTCGTCTGCTCAGTAAATGGGTTTGGATATGAATCGCCCAGTGAAGCAGAAATATTTTGTTGTGGACCGTCGGGGATACCAATTACGATAGTGCCAAAAAACTTCATATATTCAAGCATCAGCTGCTGCTTTGTCGCTGGATGGCCGGAATCGGTCAGGTCGCCGAATTCAAAGGCGCAGCCGATAGTTTTATAAGAACCTTCATCATAAGCGACGGCACATCCAAAATCAGGACCTGAACTTGTAAAAATGGTGAAAGCACTGCCTTCAGGAGTCAAATAATAATTGTTATACGGACTGACACCACCAAATTGAAAGTTCATGCCTTCGGTGAAAGTTCCTGCTTCTCCGGTAATCAATTCATATGGAAACCAGCTATCCAGTACAATATCAATGTTGAATTTATCGTGGATCGCTTGCTGGGGGTCGTTGTACCAGGTCCTGCGGCCTTCGAGGTAAAGCTTCCCGCCATTATCAAGATACTGCTCAAGCTTTGCACTTTCAACATGCGTTAGTTCATGACCGGTAATTACAATGCCCAGGGCAACAAATACAGATCTGTACATGTTCAGATCATCCGGAAATTCAGTTTCATAACTTGCAGAGAGATCCAGGTCATTAAAAGCATCCATCATGGCAGGACCGGAATGATTGTATGGATCCAGGTCCAGCACAAGCGCATCAAAACGTCCGATAACTATCTCGAAACTACCTGCCCCGGAAATACCAAGGTCTGCATCGATATCCACAGTGAACAATGCATGATGGCCGCCAGGGGTGTCATCAGCTGCAGTGATGCTGAATACGGCAACACCCGTTGTCTGTTCCGGAATATTCCCAACAGCAAGGGGGCCGTTGTTTACCGTTATATATGGATTCCCACTGCAAGTAAGGTCCATAATCACGTTATAGGCTTCGGATGACCCATGGTTGCCGATTGTCACAATAATTTCCGCGGTTTCACCGGGATCAAGTTCCCCATTCCCGTTACCAGAAGCATCATCCAGAGTATAAGTGATATATTCCATGAGCGGGGCATGAGCCCGGATCGGAAATATACTGTTCCACACTGAGTTTCCATCGGTAGCCTGTACCTGGAAAGTAATTAATTCACCATCGCTGATGTCCGGAGCAACATCAAATGCATATTCATCGCTTACCGTAGCTGTCTGTGAGGCTAAAATATCACCGAAATGGGCAGTATTGTCTGTGATGTTGATGAAGCTGTTCGATGTGGAAATATCAGCATCAACAGCAAGTGCATCAACGAGGCCAACATTTTCAAGGCTCAGCGACAGGAGTATGGATTCACCATAATCGAGCATGCCATTTCCATTGCCACCTGCATCATTGATGGCATAATCATTATAGATCACATATGGAATATCGTCCGGGATCACCTCAACAATCCCGTGATACCTGAAGTAGTTGGGTCTTGTCACTACTACGTCAAATGCATCACCTGCCATAAGCGGTGTAATACTAAAGACCTGGGGTGTGCCGTCTGACTCTGCAGTACCCATCACATCGCCGTTGAATGAAAGTGCAATAAAAGCTCCCGAATCGGCGCTAACAGTAAAGTTGTCGGAGCCGGTAATGAGCACATTGTCATGCACAACCATCATGTTCATGGGAACTTCTGAATACAATGTCTGGAATGCACATCCATGATGATGAAAAAGGTAGTAGGTATCTTCCTTGCCGCCTGCAAATGGCCAGTTCGAAGCTTGCAGGAAATATTTGGCAGCTGCATTGGCAAAAGCCGGGAGCATCCCTCTTTCTTCCGCAATAGTGGATCCGAATTGGGGTAAAAAATCCGGCCACATATAATCATATAGTCCCCAAATATAAGTGTCGTTCACAAAAGAATAAGAAACTTCCGAAGCGGCAATAACCCCCAGGGCACCATGTTCCATCCGGTGAAATTTCTCTGTAAAGCACTCGTATTCCCAGTTATATTTGCCGGTAAGACAGTTGATGGAAAATACAAAAACAGGGTCTTCGTTCGATAGTCCGTTCAGGTCACTGTTATTATAGTCAGGCTCGCCCCAGCCTGTTTCGCCTCCATGGTCGCGATGCTGCAGGAGAAATGCCCCGGCATTGATCGCATTGTTTATATCGGCAGCATTACCTCCGGACCAGTTCCCCATATCATTGGGTATGGCCGGCATATATCCAAGTCCGGCGGGCCCGAAAACGCCAAGAATGGTACTTGTATTCGTTGCTGTCGACCAGGGATCAACGTTTGGATCGCCTGCATATATCTCATTGATCCGTATGGGATCTTTACCCTGGACATACTTAAAAAACCCGCCAACCGACTCACTGCAGATCTGAAACCAGCGTTCTGTCTGCCATCCCAGAGCAGTAATGGGATTATAAAAACTTTCGTATGTAGGTGGATTCCTTTCATAATCCAGGATCTTTCCGATCATATTCTCCAGGTGCGCACTGTTTTCTGCGGTCATCCTTGCCATGATCACATCAGCCATATCGTTGCCGTTCACATCGGCATAAATATGATCTGAAACACAGGCATTATCCCAGGTTGGGGCAAGGATCCCATCGCCCGTAGCACCATAGTCAGCCATGATCAGGACAGCCAGCGGTGGAATAACCCATGTGTTGTATGCATCATTAATGAAGCTTTCGATGGTGTTTGTGTTGTTCCCGCCAACTTCAGTGATGCTATAAACCCCGGTACTGATCCCCTGCATGTTCCTGAAAAGCTTGATGGAATCGGCCCAGGCGGTAAAAACAGGGTTATCAGGAGTAATGATCACGTATTCGAAGCCGTCAGTTTTGCTTCCCTGTTTGCTTGTGTTTTCAATTTCCGGGAGAGATGCAAAGTTCAAAAGCCTGTCGCGAAGAATGGGATCAAACCATCGGCTGCGATAGCGCATATCTCCAAACTGTCCGTTGCCGCCCTCAAAATTCACCTCGAGCTTAATGTCGCGGTAAACGATAAGCTCCTTTGTTACAGGATTATACTGAAAAGGGGTGATGCCAAGTATCACAGCATCCACTTCCCTGATGGTAGTTTGCTTTGAAAGTTGAAAAGGTTCTGCCGGATAAAAAGCATTTGTCGAGTAGATGCTTTCATCTTTGTTAAAATCCAGAGGGCTGTTATCTGTTTCGAGGGGTATGCGCGGTGCGGGTGAAACATCAATATTTTGGTATGTTTCTGTCCTGTAAGAAAGGATATTCAGGCTTGCCGTAGCACCTTGCGGAATGGCAATATACCGGCCGCTTCCTGCCAGGTCGGGAGCACCTTCATTATTTGGGAGAAATACGCCGGGAAGGTGAATGGCTTTCATGGAAGTGCCTTTTACGCTAACATCATCCATATAAAATTCCTGAACTGAATAGATTACTTCTATACCTACCGGTGCTTCAATGACCAGGTTGAACCCGGCTTTGTCCCAGCTGTCGTTAAAGGAAAATGTCTGCGCCCTAAGTGAAAATACGCTTAGTAAGAGAAGTAAGAATGCTAAGTTAACTTTGTTATGCTTAAACATGATAGCATTGTTTAGATTTATAACAGTTTATTTTCGCAATACCTTTTTGCTGATTACTCCATTGTCAGTCGCTAAACGGATAAGGTAAATACCACCGGAAAGGTCCGCTCCGTCGAAAAGAAAGTCATGCTTCCCTTCGGGCAGCCATGCGTCGCAGAGTTTTTCTATTGGTATCCCGATTGCATTGAATACATCCAGCTTAATATGGCCGGCTGTTTTATTGATATAAGAGATGTTTATTTTATCCAGGAAAGGATTGGGAAACACTCGCAGACTTTCCCGGTCGGCACTTAAAAAGTTTTCTTCTGTTCCAACGGGATCGTCGCTAACCAGCAATCTTAAATGATATGCCCCGGGCACAAAAATCACACTTTCTGCCAGCACCCATCCAATGTTCTGTTTCCAGAACCATGTATGATTGCTTACTGCTGATTCATCCATCAGGAAAACATGGTACATGCTGTCGGCAAATGATAAAGCTATGGCAAAATGGCCAGTGATGGGCGTATTATCCACCACTTCCGTATACACAGGAGGGACGCCGGTTCCGGGAACAACAAAATTGCCCGTTAGGGTACCAATCTGGTTATCCCAGAGCGGTTCTCCGTCAAATTCCACAATGCGCCAGGTCACAGGAACAGTGTCGGACACCCCGAATGGCGTTTGGGAATTATATTCGATTGCCTTTAAATAGCGGACCTCTCCTTCAAGATCAAAATCGGTTGCTATCATGGCATGTGAGTGCCCGGTTGCAAAACCGAGGTCACCATAATTAACTCCCCATTCAAGCCACTCATCTCCGCGCTCTTGCGAGTATGACAACAATGAAAGGGCAATTAAAACGATACTACTTAAAAATACTTTTCTCATGGCTTAATAATAATCTAAGAATAAACAAAGTTTAAACATTAATGCAAACGATCTTGCAGATGGAGTTTGCCTGATGCCACATATGGGCTTGCAGCAAATTTACATGGTGTATTCGCTAATTGACTATCAGCTTCTTTCTTATATTCAGGTCGTTTGAAACCAGTACAACAACGTACATTCCTTGCCGGAGCATTGAAATATCCAGTTTGTTGGTATTATGATTTTCACGTATTACTTCCTGTCCGACCTGGTTATAAATACGTACTTCATCTATGATCAATCCATTCTCGCTGGAGATAAACAGATTCTTATCTGCCGGGTTGGGATATATGGAGAATTCAGATTCCAAGATAATGTCAGAAATCCCGAGCAGTGTACAGGCATATTCCACTTCTGCCTGGTCGCCACAACCGGACGCGTTGCCAAGAATTGAAGTTGATCCGGTAGGATTGTCCAGATAATCACAAACACTTTGAACCTCACATGTTGTTAATGATAAGTTGTGGGCTATGGTCAAATTTCCGATCGTGTTTGAATTTATGTTATCCAGTCCTGCTAAATTGCTCAGTGCATTGTTGCCAATAATTTTGAGATCTCCGCTAACGGAAGTCAGGCTGCTCAATTGTGATATTTTGGTCAGGGATTCATTGCCCCAATATCCGGATGGCCAACCATAAATGCCTATCGATAATCCATCTCCGATAGAGGTCAGTTTTTCCAATCCGGCAAAACTTGACAAATTATAGTTAAGCCATATCCAAACACCACCTCCGATAGAATTGACATTGTCGAGACCGGTAAAATCGATCAGATATGAGTTAGCTCTTACGTCAAAATCACCGTCGATGGAAGTCAGACCTTCCAGCCCGGTTAAATTGAACAGGGCATCATTACCGGCAATAACAAGGTCACCCCCGAGGGAAGTTACATTGTTCAGTCCTGTTAAGCTGGACAATATATCACATCCAATAATTTCAAGTTTTCCTTCGATAATTGTGATAACACTTAATCCGTTTAAGTTATGTATTGTTTCACTGTCTACAATCACATCCCCGCCAATTTCAGTACAATCCGGGTGGTTGGTTTGGAAATTGTCAACGGCCGTCTGACTTGTAAATGTTATACCACTTGGCAGGCAGGGTTGGGAAACTACAAAGGATGTGCTGAGCAGTGCAATTGTGAATAGAGTAATTAGTTTTTTCATTATTATTGGTTTTAGAAGTTAAAATGGTCTCTTCTCTTTCCAAATATAATTATTTAATCTCAGTCTTAAAAATTATGATATAACGATTGTACCTTTACATATCACTTTCAAGGTCATAGTTATATTAAAAATGTCAGGCTTAACAAAGGTGGCGGTAAACTTTACGACAGGATGCTGCAGGATGGAAAAATCTGATCCTGATCATGGGAAATGGACAAATTGTAAATAATAAGCTATCTTTATAAGTGAATCATTAAACAAAGACAAGCTTATGAAAAAAATCTACACTATTTCTCTCATCCTTATTCCGGCCATTGCACTGATGTTTGCTTTTACCGGCGGACCCAATGCGGGCTATACCGGTTCGCCACTGGACGGAATAGACTGCACCGACTGTCACCCCCCGGGGCCGGCAAGCATCATTAACGGTTGGATAAGCAGTAATATTCCAATAAGTGGATACACACCGGGCACAACCTATACCATCATATTGAGCACGCCCGGTGCAAATACGTCCAAGATGGGATTTCAGATTACTGCCGAAACCCCGGCTGCCAAAGCAGGCTCATGGATCATTACCAACAGTTCACGAACCCAACTTAAAGGACCTTCTGCTGTCTCACATACAGCCGCAGGAACCGATCCGATAGGGGTCCCCAACTCATGGACGATGGATTGGGTAGCTCCACCTTCCGGGACAGGAACACTGAACTTTTTTGCAGCAGTAAATGCTTCCGATGCCAGCGGCACCCCCATGGGTGATATGATCTATAGAACCCAGCTAACGGTAAATGAATCCAATGTTGGTATTGCTGAAATTTTCGATAAGGTCGTTGGTAATATTTATCCAAATCCTGCTACTGAAATGATCAGCATGGATGTACCACTGCATGCCCAGGTGAAAGTGTTTGATAACATGGGACGCATGGTGATGATGGAAACAACCGAAACAACAAAGCTAACGCTGGATATATCGGCACTGGAAAAAGGAATTTATTACGTAAATATCATCCTTGACGGGCAATATGCCACAAGGAATTTTATAAAAAGATAAGCGCCCGGGTTCAGGTTCTTACCTGATCAGGATCTTCTGAGAATACCGACCTTCGCTTCCACTTAGGTGCAGGAAATATATCCCTGCTGCAAGGGTAGCAGTTGATATAAATGTGCTTCCGTTTTGCATACCGATCTGACCTGAAATTTGTATCTTTCCTAACTCATCGATGATGCGGAATTCATTATAATTCCGATCACTCATGATAGTGATATAATCCCTGGCAGGATTTGGAAATACCATGATCTGCCTGTTCCAAAACACCTCGGACAAACCGGTTTCCAGTATAGTCAGCGTATCTGAAAAGATGTCTTCTTGCATGCATGGAAAATCGGCTGTGAGGCTGACCACATAAGTTCCGGGTGCGGTAAATTCATGGCTTGGATTTTCCAGGGTAGAAGTATTCTGTGATCCTGACAACGGATCCCCAAAATTCCACAAATACTCAGATGCATTCATGGATGTATTTGTGAACGCTGCCATGAAATCGGTAATCTCATATGTAAATGAAGCCTGCAACGGATCAGGATGAAAAATATTCCACTGCTCCGGGTTACTAAGTACCGTAAATGTAGCAAGCTGCTGTAAGTAACCGGCGTCAGCCTGGCTAAGCCCTGCAGTATATTCCAGTCCGTGAGGACTTTTATTCAGGACAGGTCAATCTGCGCACTGAGAAGTGAACTCAGGCAAATGCCCAGAACAGATAAAATGATCTTTGCTTTATGCATAATAGCTTAAAGGTGATCGACAAAGTACTTCGCCATCTTGGCATTGAGGTGAATGCGGTCCATGCCGCCAACACCATGGCCGTGGCCCGGATAAACAAAATAATCTACCTGCTTGCCTTCCGAAATAAATTTCTTGATCAGGCTTAGTGAATGTTGCCAGACAACCACAGGGTCGAATGTGCCGTGAATAATTAGCAAATCACCTTTCAGCTTATCAGCATGATTCAGCAGGCTTGCTTCTTCGTAGCCCTCCGGGTTTTGTTCCGGGGTGTCCATGTATCGCTCACCGTACATGATCTCATAATATTGCCAGTCGGTGACAGGCCCGCCACATACACCTACCTTAAAATCATCGGCTTGCTTCAGCATTAAGGAGATCGTCATAAAACCACCATAGCTCCATCCGTTCACACCGATCCTTTCGGCATCTACATACGGGAGTGATTTCAAATAATCAACGCCATCGGCCTGGTCTTCTACTTCTATTGTGCCCATGTTCCGGTGTACAGCCTGTTCGAAGTCGCGGCCGCGATGCGCTGATCCACGATTATCCAGCGTAAAAATGATATAACCTTCCTGGGCCATATAATAGAGAAAAAGGGAGGCCCCACCCATCCATGAGTTCGTGACCAGCTGTGCATGCGGACCACCATAAACGTATACTATGACCGGGTATTTTTTTGCAGGATCGAAATCCGGAGGAGTGATCATCCGGCAATACAACTCAGTACCATCATCAGCATTTATGCTGAAAATCTTCATCTTTCCTATGGCATATTCTTCCAGGGGGTTGGCATTTTCCTGCAGAACTTGCTGCACCTTCCCTTTAGTACTTATAACGCTGTACTCTCTTGACACCGTAGTGTCGCTGAAGATGTCGCTAAAATGTTTTCCATTCGCATTGAGCAATGCATAATGTGGCCCGTGCTTTTCACTGATCTTCGTGATCGCACCGGATTTCAGTTCCACTGAATAAACATCTGTATTAAGCGGGCTCTCTTTGCTTGCCGTGAAGTAGGCATATTTGTCTTTGGGACCGAGTCCCAGGAAATTCCGAACAACCCATTCCCCGGAAGTTAATTGCCTGACGAGATCTCCGGCGGTATTGAAAAGATAAAGATGCCTGTAACCATCCCTTTCGCTGATCCAGATGAATTCTTCCGGCATGGTTTTCAGGAATACCAGGCCATCTTCCGGCTCAACATATTTTTCGCTCTTCTCTTCGAAGAGGGTTTTGACCAGCTGCCCGCTTCGGGAATTATACTGGTTCATTTTCATGTGGTTCTGGTCGCGGTTCAGCACTGCGATATATACATATTGCTCCAGCGGGCCCCAGCTAATACAAGTCAGGTACTGATCGGCAGGAGTGCCGGTTTTCAGGAATTTTGTTTTCCCTGAGCCGATGTCATAAATGCCCAGGGTCACTTCATGGCTGGCCATGCCTGCCATAGGGTACTTGATATTATCTGTTTCAGCTATCCTGGCATCAACGTCCACCATCGGGTATTCGCTAACCATGGTCTCATCTTTGTGATAATATGCCAGGTAGTTCCCTCTGGGTGACCAGAAAGTTCCGCCACTGATCCCAAACTCATTGCGATGCACCGTTTGCCCGTTGATGATACCGGGATCCTCGTCATTAGTGATCTGAATCTGACGGCCCTCGAAAGCAATGTACAGGTTATTGTCGATGGTGTAAGCCATCGCATAGGTATTATCATTGAGATCAGTATTGCGTGCTTCCGCCGGGTAATCGTTCAACTCCCGAATCTGCTTTGATGTGATGTTATAAATGTATACCGTGTTCCCGGCAGTAAAATATCCTGATTTCTCATCCAGCCAAGTAAAGGAGGGCAATCTGCGGAGAGTGTCCGCATCCAGTTTCTTCAGGCTGCTGTTGATATCATCCAGGCTGAAGAGCAGAAATGGTTTGTCTGAATTAGCCTTGGAGGCCATCACTTCATTCCCTTCATTGAAAGAAAACATTGCTGTGCTTCCCATCCACTTCAGGCCCCGAATGGATTCGGGCATGATGCTTCGGTTCATATACGACGCATCTTCAATGGTAAGTGACTTTTCCTGTGCCTGGAGGAAGAGAGGAAATAAAAAAACTGCAATCAGCAGGGCAAGGCTGGTTTTTTTCATGATGTACTGATTTTTAATGAGGGGGCAAGATACAAATTATCAAAATGGTTTATGTAAGGGTATTCCCTGAAAATAAGAAGAGGGTACCGGGTGCCAGGTACCAGATGCCGGGTGAATTTTCCCACAAACCACGTACCGCGTACCGCTTATGCCGATTTCACTGCCGCAGAGATTTCTTTGATCAATTCCACATCCTTCTCTATAGCTGTTCCGACAACAACCATATCGGCACCGGCACGGCTAATCCCGGCGGCGATTTCCGGATTTCTGATCCCGCCACCCACAATAAGTGGTATTTCGATTTGATCTTTTACGCGTCTGACCATGCTCTCAGGCACAGCATGTTCGGCACCGCTGCCGGCATCCATATAGATGAGCTTCATGCCCAGCATCTCCCCCGCCATGGCAGTACACATGGCTATGTCATCTTTTTCCCGGGGGATGGGTGTTGTATTGCTCATGTATAATGCCGTAGTGGAGTTCCCGCTCTCGATGAGCATGTAGCCGGTAGGCAAAACCTCCAGTCCGCTGGCGCGGATGTATGGGGCAGCAATCACCTGCTTACCTATCAAGAGCTCCGGATTACGTCCTGAGATAAGCGACAGCAAAAGAATGGCATCGGCATGCCCGTTGACCTGCAATTCACTGCCGGGAAAAATAATCACGGGAAGTTGAGTTTCTTCCTTGATCAGGCGGATACATTTATCGAGGTTATCGTTAACTAACAAACTGCCGCCGACGAAGATATGATCAACTGCCGATTCATTGGCCAGCGAAACAAGGTTCTTCAGCACCTGGTGTTCACACTGCTCGGGGTCAACCAGAACGGCAAACTGCTTTTCATCCTTTTGGGAGATCAAACTGTAAATATCCATGACCATGTTGTGGCAAATATACGAAAATGAAGCCTCTCCGGGAATCAGAATGGAAGCTTAATACAAAACTTAAAATTCGGGAGTATCAATAGCAAAGACCAGGAAATAGTCTTCTACTTTTTCAGCCTGCAAATGGTAAAGGCGGTCTGTCTCGCCCGACCTTATCCTTCCTTTAAAGATGCCTTCGTGCCCGGGTGGTGGCTGCAGAATGTGTATGTGATCCCTGAAATCGAGCTTCCTCTCACCATATAATTTATACAGCGCCTCTTTTGCGCACCAGTGCAGGCAAAGGTGCTCGGTTGAGAGTTCGCCGAGGCCATCGGCCCCCTCTTCAGGACTTAAAAATTTTTCTGCCACCTTATGAAGACGTGGATGTACCTGCTCAATATCGATGCCCACCTGGTATTGCTTGCTGATGATAACAGTGGCAAACTTTCCTGAATGCGAAACGGAGATATGCTCCTCAGAAAGATCAAGAAAAGGCTTGTTGTTTGGGTCGTACTTCACTCTGATCTGCGTTCCTTTTCCAACAATATTCTTCAGGATATAGCGGTATGCCAGCCAGTGCACCCTTCGCTGATCAGTCCTGAAGCCATTGTATTTCTCCAGCTCATCATCCTCCAGATGCAGGGCAGATAAAAACCATTCAGGAGATTCCTCTATCTCCCAGATCACCAGGCGTGAGTGGTCGTTAAGATTCTTATTTGTGTGCAGGGGCATTGGTGCAAAGATACGTTTTAAGTGTTGAGTTTTGAGTGTTGAGTGTTGAGTGTTGGGTGTTGGGTGTTGGGTGTTGGGTTAATTTTGAATATTAAGCTCAGGACTATGTGCGAAATTATTTCTTGTTTCAGAATTCATCATCCGTCATCCATAATCTATAATCAAAAAAAGAGTAATTTTGCAGCCCAAAATTGATATCAACATGACACAGATAATCACAGATAAGATGACAGATTATAAGATCAAAGACATAAAGCTAGCAGACTGGGGCAGGAAAGAGATAGAGATCGCAGAGAAGGAAATGCCGGGTTTGATGGCATTACGTGAGCGTTATGGCGACAGCAAGCCATTGAACGGAGCCAGGATCACAGGTTCACTGCACATGACCATTCAGACGGCTGTATTGATAGAAACCCTGCAAGCTCTTGGCGCTGATGTAAGATGGGCCAGTTGCAACATTTTTTCCACACAGGACCATGCCGCCGCTGCTATTGTACGCGATGCTCAGGTCCCTGTTTTTGCCTGGAAAGGCGAGACCCTGGAAGAGTACTGGTGGTGCACCGGCCAGGCACTTGCTTTCCCCGACGGAAAAGGTCCAAACATTATTGTTGATGATGGCGGCGATGCAACGCTCCTCGTGCACCTTGGATATGAAGCTGAAGATGATGCATCTACCCTTGACAAGGAAGCGGAAAACCACGAAGAAGCAGTGGTAATGCAGACGCTGAAAGGCATACTTGCTGAAGATAATTCACGCTGGCACAGGACAGTAAAGGAGCTCAAAGGTGTTTCTGAAGAAACTACCACCGGTGTGCACAGGCTATATCAGCGCATGGAAAGCGGAAAACTGCTGATCCCGGTGATCAATGTTAATGATTCTGTCACAAAATCGAAGTTCGATAACCTTTATGGTTGCCGCGAATCACTGGCCGATGGTATCAAACGCGCTACCGATGTAATGATAGCCGGTAAGGTAGTGGTTGTACTTGGTTATGGCGATGTGGGTAAAGGCAGTGCCAAATCAATGCGTTCATACGGTGCCAGGGTGATCGTAACCGAGATCGATCCTATCTGTGCTTTACAGGCCGCTATGGAAGGATTTGAGGTAACCACTATCGAAGAAGCATTGGCGGAAGGAAACATCTTCGTTACAACAACAGGAAATAAAGACGTGCTCACCCTCGATCATATGGCGCAGATGAATAATGAAGCCATCGTTTGCAACATTGGCCATTTCGACAATGAGATCCAGGTTGACAAGCTCAACAATGCACCGGGCGTAGAGCGTATCAACATTAAGCCACAGGTGGACAAATACATCTTCCCTGACGGACACAGCATTTACCTGCTGGCCGAGGGCAGACTTGTAAACCTGGGATGCGCTACCGGCCATGCCAGCTTCGTAATGAGCAACTCATTTACCAACCAGACCCTGGCCCAACTCGACCTCTGGAAAAACGATTATGATGTCGACGTGTACAGGCTGCCTAAATACCTCGATGAGGAAGTAGCCCGTCTGCATCTCGAGCATGTCGGAGTGAAACTTACCGAAATGACCGATGAGCAGTCAGCCTACTTGGGTGTTCCCAAGAATGGGCCATATAAGCCTGAGCATTACAGATATTAGAGAAAGGTACTGGGTGCCGGGTGCCAGATACCGGGAGTTTTTATTAATATTTTAGCGGCAGAATGCGGGTACCTGCTCAACAGGCCAGCCAAGTGATATTGCAATTTTCATGTCATCACATGCTGCATTATACTTTTTGATCTGCATCTGCACCATTCCACGCCAATAATAAGCTTTAGCAGAAGACCCATCTAACTCAATAGCCCTGGAAAGTGCCTCCCGGGCTGGTTCATATTCCTCTAACTTGGCATACATCAAGCCCAGGTTGGTCAGGTAATCTACATTGAGGGGTTCGATCTCGGAAGCCATTAAAAAATCCTCGTTGGCACCAGAAAACATCCCGGCTGAAGCCCTCAGCAATCCACGTTCACTAAAGGTGGCAGCATCTTTCAATCCCAATTCAATGGCACGGTCGAAATCTTTCAACGCCATCTCAATATTTCCAAGCTTATAGTAGGCCAGGGCCCTGTTCGTATAGGCATCTGCGGCTGCGGGTTCCGACACCAGGGCCATAGAATAATCTGCGATGGCTTTGGTCATATCACCATTTTCCTGCCAGGTGTTTCCGCGGTTGATCAGCGGGGCTGATGCTTCTGGATATTGTTCCAGAACGTCATTCCAAAGGCTCAGGCTATCTTTCCAGATTGCAGCCCTTGAAACAGTGATAGCGGAAAATGTTGAAACAAGCAGGACAGTGATTAACAGGGGCAGTCTTTTAAACTTTCCCACAAAAAGAAAAAGCATCAAAGCTGAAAAGGCAAAATACAGCCCAATAGAAGGAAGGTAAATGTAACGTTCCTTCACTACTTGTACACCCACGGGGATGAGTTCAAGAACAATTGCGATTGTTATCAGGAAAAATAAAAATCCGGCCTTGACAAACCTTTTTTCTTGCCCTTTCAGGCGAAACAAAAGAAAAACAAGCATAATTGTAACCAGGGGAGCTATATAATAATCCACCGGCAAGCCATCCAGAGGGTATGGATGAAAGGCCGATAGCCATGTTGGAGCAATCAGATGGGTGACATAAAATGCAATTGCATAAAATACCATCAGTATGCGCTCACCCCATCCAAATCTTTCAGTAATATCGATAATATGTCCGGCTTCTTCACGTGCATAAATGATCACAATGCCAATGAGAATTGATAAAAGTAAGAAAGGTACTTTTTCTATGATCAGGCCTAAATTAACCTTTCTGCGTAAGTACAGATCGATGAACAGAATAACTATCGGAAATGTAACGGCAGTGGGTTTTGATAAAAGGGATAGCACAAATAATAAAAATGTGAATACCAGATACTTCAGTGCTGCTCTACGGACATATTTCAAATATGTGATCAACCCGGCCAGGTAAAAAGATGTGTAAAGCAGGTTGCTCATTGCCGACACCCATGCTACCGATTCAGTCTGCATAGGATTCAGTGCAAAAAGTGCCGCTGTAATCAGGGCAATGGTATCTTCCCTCGCAAAAAGACGCACCAGTGAAAATACCAATATGATATTTAAAAGGTGCAGCAGCAATGAAAATGTATGAAATGCCTTAGCGTCCTCTCCAAAGGCATTATATACTATTGCATATAGCTGTGTAGTAACTGGCTGGTACATTCCCACATAAAAAGAGCTGAAAATGCTTTTTGTACCCGTGATTCCCAGGGTCTTAATATCCTTATTATCCACAACCTGCTCGAGGTCATCCCAGTTAGTAAATCCATTCTGCAGAGAGGGCAGGTAGACAAGAAAGGTGACAAGCAATATTACGGCAAGCAGCCAGGGGGTGTATTTCGATTTATAAACGGGTCGCATCGAACTTATGCAGGACGCTAATCCTAGTTGTTTATATACAGGTTCATGCCATCATATGATGTCATGTATTGTTTCAAGGGTATGGTGGCCGGGGAGATCGGAGATCCGTCGATGATCTGATAAGACATATCAGAGCAGGTATCATATACGAAAGGATAATAATCGCCAACGATCAGGTACGTACACAGCCCGTTATTCGGATCACAACATGAATTGGAATTTACAGGTGGCGTGCGCTCATATGCAAGAAACTGATCCTGGGTAAGCCTGTAAATAATCAACCCACGGCTGGGTGAATTTACATAAGGATAGTACATCCAGCCACTGACAATATTCAGCTCCTGGTATAATGTCGAGTTTGGATTGATCACAACATTGATATGGGCATAGGGGATATCGCTGTTGGGGTCATCACCATTCTTTTTGCAGGCACTGAAAATCAGCCCTCCGATAAATAAAGCAAGCACTAATTGTGATAAAATTCTTCTGCTCTTCATAATTCCTTGTTACACTTGATATTTGCGAACGCAAAAGTAGTAATAATATTTCCTCTTTTAGCTGTGAGGAGCATACGTTCCGGGCAAAATACTAACTTAGTGGTAGATTTTTGGTATCAGAAAAATGAAATTCAGGGTAATTTTCTTCATCTTTCTCCTTGCCGGTGCTACTGCAATGCTGTCGTGCCGGACCAGGATATCACCGGCTCAGAAGCAAGCCTATAAGATGGAGAAACAGATGAAAAAGGATAATCAAAAGATGGTGGATGAATATCTACAGCACCATTACGATATCCAGCATGTGAACACCCAGAAGATGATGAAAAAATCCAGGAAGCAGGGAAAAAAGACGAATGTTAACCGGAAGGATTCATGGGTAAACCGAACCTTCAAACGAAAAAGATCCAAATCCTGCGATGGCAATTAAACACACATACCTTTCTTTCTTCATCGTTTTCCTCTCGCTCCTGCACATCGTACCAGGCAGTATCGCCCAGGAAGCATATGAGGCCAGTTTCGAAAACCTTAAGACTGAAAACATCAAACGTGTTAAGGGGCTCAGCCAGAATATGGTGAACACCATTATGCAGGACAGCCAGGGTTATATGTGGTTTGGTACCTGGGATGGCCTGAACCGCTATGATGGCTACGACTTTATCATCTACAATAAGCTGGATGGTATGAGCAATCCCACCATCAACACATTGCTCGAAGACGATGAAGGTGTGATCTGGGCCGGAACCCAGGATGGGCTGAACCGCTTCGAGCAGGAAACAAAATTTTTTAGCGTTATAAAGAATATCCCGGGAGAAAGTAATAGCCTTAGTAACAATACTATCAACCATATCTTCCAGGACCGGAAAGGCTATCTATGGATCAGCACGGTACAGGGGCTGAACCGCTACGACAAAAAAAACCATGTTTACAAGCGTTTCAGTTTCAATTTTGCAAATGTTGACAGCATCCGTACCAACTGGATCAACAAAGTAATGCAGGACCGCTCCGGATTCCTGTGGGTCGCCACCCGTTTCGGCCTTCTAAAATTTGATGATTCAACCCAGCTCTTCACGCCGTTTTTTCACTCTCCATACGATAATAGCAGCATCAGCAGTAATGCCATCAATGACATTTATGAAGATCGTAGCGGGCGCTTATGGGTTGGGACACAATTCGGACTCAATCTTTACCTTGGCGAGCGCGAAGGCTTCATGCATTTTTTTCATGAGCATGACAATCCGGAGAGCCTGAGCAATAATCAGGTAAAAGCCATCTTTGAAGACTCTCGGGGGATTTTCTGGGTAGGAACCAAGGATATGCTCAATACCTTCGACAGGCAGCAGGGAAGCTTTAGCCATTACCGGCATTCAGGTAATAGCACCAGCCTGAGCAACGATGATGTGAACTGCATTTATGAAGATGATATGGGATCAGTTTGGGTCGGGACCTACAAAGGGGTGAACAAGGTGCACCTGGGCCTGAGCAAATTTAACTATTACCACAGGGATTCTGACGACCCATACTCACTAAGTGACAATGTGATCCATTGCGTATTTAAGGATGATGACGGCTTGATCTGGCTGGGCACCGGCAAAGGCGTAAATATACTCGACCGGAGGAGTGGCCGATACAGCAGATTGCATTATATGATCGACCCCTATACCGATATCGCAGATGTTCGCATCCGATCTATGCAAAAGGACCACCTGGGAAACATCTGGATCGCCACCGACAGTGATGGCCTGTTCAAGTATGTGCCCTCCACCGGAGAGTATACGCAATTTACTGCCTCGCCTTATGATCCTAACTCCCTCAACGACAACAACCTCCTCTGGGTAATGGAAGACTACCAGGATTATATCTGGGTAGGTTCCGGCAGGGGGGTAAATGCTTTTCATCCTGATACAATGGAGATGCATTCCTGGGCACATGATCCAAGGGATACTACTAGTATTTCCAACAACAGGATATGGATCATTTATGAAGACAAGGATCATGTAAAGTGGTTTGGGACCAACAACGGGCTGAACCGTTATGATGCCGACAGGGATGCGTTCATTTCTTACACTCATGACCCGGACGATCCTTTCAGTATCAGCGCGAATGCTGTTTTCGGCATACAGGAGGACAGCAAAGGCAATTTCTGGATTGGCACCATGGGGGGCGGGCTG
Organism: Bacteroidota bacterium; assembly: GCA_003648575.1. The sequence continues at coordinate 18,195 of QMPN01000001.1, read as the reverse complement.
AACCATTTTGATCCGCTCCGCGAACGTTTTCTTCACCTGGATGAGCAAAACGGGCTTCCCAATAATGTGGTGTATATCACCCTGGAAGACCGCAACGGGAACCTCTGGTTGACAACCAACTGGGGTATGTCAAAATTTAATCCGTCCAGTGGGAAATTTGTCAATTACGATATTAATGACGGCTTGCAGGGAAATGAGTTCAACGGAGGAGCATGGTTCCATGCCGATGACGGGGAAATGTTTTTTGGCGGGATGGATGGATTCAACAGCTTTTTTCCGGAGGAAATTGCCCTGAATGAGCACGCACCGCGCATCGTGATCACTTCTTTCAAGAAACTGAACGAAGCTGTAAAAAGAAATTTTTGCGACGGTGACAGCATCCGGTTAAACCATGACGACAATTTCTTCTCCATTGAATTTTCGGCGCTGGACTTTACCAATCCTGCCAAGAACAAGTATGCATATATGCTGGAGAACTATGATGAAGATTGGAATTTCCGCGATGCGAACCGCAGGCTTGCAGAGTATACCAGGGTATCGCCCGGCAGTTATGTGTTTCGGGTGATCGGCTCCAACAATGACGGCATCTGGAATGATACCGGCACCTCGCTCCACATCATAATCCTTCCCCCCTGGTGGGATACTCTTATTTTCAGGCTGATCTTCGGTGCACTGATATTCGCACTCCTGTGGTCGTTCATCTACTGGCGGATCAGGATGATCAAACGCAAGCATGAAGTAGCGAAAAAGGTACTTGAAATAGAGAAAGAGCTTTTCGATGTTCAACAGAAAACACTGCAACTGCAGATGAATCCGCACTTCATCTTCAACTCTCTCAATGCCATCCAAAGCTTCGTGATCGGGAGCAATACCGATAAGGCCATTCATTACCTGTCGAAATTCTCACAGTTGATGCGCCTCATTCTCACCAATTCCCGGGAGTCGAGCATACCGGTGAAGGATGAACTGAAAGCAGTGAAGCATTATATGGATATCGAGCGATTGCGTTTCGATAATAAATTTGATTATACCATTGAGGTGGATAAAGACATCGATGATGAGTTCATGGAGATCCCGCCCATGATCATCCAGCCCTTTGTTGAGAATGCCATTTTGCATGGTATTGTTCACAGCCCTGATCCCGGCCACATTAAGCTTGAGCTTCAGCTCCACAAAAATTTCATCTACTGCATCGTCGAGGATAATGGTGTTGGACGCAAGAAGGCAGAAGAGATCAGGGAATCTTCCGGCATCAAACGCAAGTCGAGGGGCATGCTCATCACCAGGGAGCGCCTGGAGATCCTGAACAAGCAGAATAAGGAAAAGTTTGCGGTAAAGGTGATCGATCTCCTTGATGAAAAGGGAGATCCGGCAGGTACGCGTGTGGAGATCAACATCCTGTATATCGATGATTAGAGTATCTTAATTCAAATATCCATAGCTTTGTTTGTTGCTATGAGAAACAAATCATAACTTTACCACACAATCAGTCCGCTATTTACTAATTTCCTAAACTATGATCAGGGGCATCATCATTGAAGACGAAAAACACTCCAGGGAAACCCTGAACGGTATGATCGACCGCTATTGCAAGAATGTCAGCATTATTGCTGAAGCAGAAAGCTATCGTGGAGGACTGGAGGTTATCAGGGAGCATCAGCCGGATGTGATTTTCCTGGATATTCAAATGCCTGATGGCAGCGGTTTCAGGATGCTGGAGGAGCTTGACAGCATCAATTTCGAGATCATTTTTACTACTGCATTCGATCAGTTTGCTATCAAGGCGATCAAGTACAGCGCCCTGGATTACCTTCTCAAGCCCATCGATGCGGAGGAGTTGGTCAGGGCTGTAAAAAAGGTGGAGCAGAAGATCAGCCACACCCAGGTAAACCAGAACATACAGGTGCTGCTTGATAATATCAAGTCAAGGGAGGCGGAGCCACATAAGATCGTGCTTTCCACTTCTGAGAAGATCCACATCATCGAGACCGATCAGATCCTACGCTGTGAGAGCGACAACTATTACACCAATTTTTTCCTGTCGGATGGAAAAAAGATCCTTATTTCAAAGACCCTGAAAGAAAACGAAGAACTGCTCAGTGATCATAACTTCATCCGCCCGCATAAATCCCATCTGGTGAATGTGAAATACATCAAAGGTTTTTTGCGGAACGATGGCGGATATATCGAAATGATCGATGGGAGCAGGATCCCGGTATCACGTCGTAAGCGGGAAAAGATCATTGAGGTGATCACACATCTGTGATAATTCTTGCCAGAAATCGGTTTCCCGCCAATTGCCGGCTATCTACCGTTAACTGATTATCGGCAACCGAAAACTGATTATTGCTTTCATTATTGAAAAAATTTAATATTTTTACACTAGCATAGCCAAAAACCATCATTGCACATGGAAGATTATATTTACATCATCATCGGCGTTATATGGCTTGCCGCAACTGTGTACAAGGCCACTAAGAAGAAGAAAGAGAATGCAGCCCCACAGAAGCCGGCCACTGCCCCTACGGGTGAAAAAACTGGTGTTTCCGCCACCAGGTCATTGCTCGAACAATTGCTCGAGGGACAACAACCCATGGTACCTGAGCCGGAAGTCGTCGAATTGGAACCGGAAGTCGTCGAATTGGAACCGGAATATGACGAGCCCATGCTGGTCGAAGTGGAGGAGCGTAAGCGTAAAAATGCTCCCCAATCCGGATATATCGGCTATGGTTATAAAAGCCTGGAATCAGTGTCGGGTGAAGGCGTCAGTTCACTCGGACGGATCACATTTACTGACATCATGAAAGAGCATGAAACAAAGGCCGGAAAGCCAGTAAAAATAGACCTTAGAAAGGCCATAATTTACTCGGCAATTCTTGAGAGACCTTATCATTAATATAATGTTAAGTAATTGTTAATTTTTTTTGCCCGTAGTGTTAATAATATTTGCATATTAATTTTTTTATTCGTTAACTTTACGAACTTATTGCACAGTGTTTATCTAACATAAAATTATCATGGTATGTTAAGAAATTTACTTCTAACTATTGGTATTGTACTGGCTACCAGTTTGGTGGCATTTCCCCAATCTTCCGGTACGCTTCAAGGAAAGGTTATTGACAAGAAGACAGGAGAAGAGCTTCCCTTCGTGAACGTCATACTTGAACTTGGTGGTTCCCAAATAGGTGGGTCATCCTCCGATATTAACGGGAAATATGTGATCAAACCGATCACTCCCGGAAAATACGACCTCAGGGCCTCGTTCATCGGATATAATGAAGTCCTCGTGAGAGGGGTTCAGATCAATGCCAACCAAACACGCTTTTTCGATATTGAAATGGCAACGTCAGCCATCGGACTTGAAGAGGTAGTTATCATCGACTACAAAGTCCCGCTGATCGATAAAGATAAAACCGTTAGTGGCGGTACCGTCACACAGGAAGAAATCCAGAAAATGCCGAACCGTAATGTTCAATCCATCGCTGCAACGATTGGTGGTGTATTCTCCAGGGATGGTGAAGCCGGCAACGTTCGTGGTGCCCGTAGGGGTGATACCAAATATTATATCGACGGGATGCCTGTCATTGGATCACTTTCTTTACCTGCATCTGCCATAGCACAGCAATCTGTAATTCTTGGGGGACTCCCCGCACAGTATGGTGATGCAACCGGTGGTATAATTGAAGTAACTACAAGAGGTCCTTCAAGAATTTTTGGTGCCGGTGTTGAGGTTGAAACTTCCGAGTTTCTTGATCCTTTCGGATATAACCGTGTGGGACTGAACCTTAACGGACCTCTTTTCAGGAAGAAAACAGAGGATGGTAAGAAAGGCCAATCTCTCCTAGGGTATTTCATCGGTGGTGATTTTACGTATCGCCAGGATGGAAGACCTATGTCAAGTGAAATGTACCGTGGACAGGATGAATATATCTCATATCTGCAACAAAATCCATTGCGTCCTTCAGGTCTTGAATCAGGCGGTACATTTGTAAATGGTGAATTCACCAGGATGAGCGACCTTGAAAAGATCAATACTACTTCCAACACTTCAAGATATAATATTAACCTGACCGGTAAAATCGACGTGCGTACAGGACCCACTGTCAACCTTACTTTTGGTGGTTCTTATAACTACGGTCGTGGAAATAACTACAACTACGGTAGTTCGATGTTTAACTATGACAAGAACGCACTGTTTAACACTCAGACCTGGAGGGTATTTGGCCGCTTCACACAGCGTTTCCAGAATGATCCGCATAAAAACTCTCTCATTAAAAACGTTTATTACACTATTCAGGCTGACTATCAGAGCTTCAGCGGATCTACACATGATCCTGATCATAAACAGGATGTTTTCAAATATGGTTACCTGGGCTCATTTGACTCTCATCTGGCCAAGAACTACACCCTTACTTCTGATACCATTGGAGGGGAATATTATCAGAATGTATACGAGATGGATAACATCTACGATACCTTATTTTCATTTACACCCGGCAGCCTCAATCCTTATGTGACCCAGCATACACAAACCTATTACGACCTTTATCCGGATCCTAACGGAAACTGGAGAAATTCCGACCAGGTGCAATTGGGTGGCGGCCTCCTCAACGGCCAGGGACCACCGAATGTTTATGGTATGTTTGCCCTTCCGGGCGCCACACAGGCCGGTTATTTTGAATACAACAATTCACAGATCAGTGTGAATGCTACCGGATCAATGGACATCGGCAACCATGAGCTGAAGTTTGGGATCCAGTATGAACAAAGGAAAGATGCTTCCTATAATGTCGCGCCTGTTGGCCTGTGGACACTCATGGACGGTCTCACCAACTTCCATATCCAGGAACTTGATCTTGAGAATCCTGAGTTCATTTACCTTGATGGCGTCTTCCAGGATACTGTTGAGTATAACAGAAAATATAATGCAGACGAGCAAAGAGTTTTTGATGCAAACCTCAGAAAGAAACTCGGTCTCGCAGTGAACGGAACAGACTTCATTAACATTCAGTCATACGATTATAACACCAACAGCATCCAGTATTTCGACGAAAATAATGTTGAGCACACTGTTTCTGTTGGCGAAGAATTATTTGATCTTGGCATGTTCAGCCCGGATGAGTTGCTGAACGATGGTAACTGGTATGTAACCCCTATCGGTTATGATTATACCGGAGAAAAGCTGAAAAGCAAACCTACTTTCGCTGATTTCTACAACCAGACTGATGACGAAGGCGTCTACACCCGCGCGGTTGGTGCTTTTGAACCCATTTACATGGCTGGATTTATCCAGGATAAGTTTGCTTTCAAAGATCTGATCTTCAACCTTGGTGTACGTGTCGACCGTTTCGATGCGAACCAGATGGTGCTGAATGACCCTTACCTCCTCTATCCTGCAAGAACTGTTGCAGAAGTACAGAGTGTAGGAGGGCAAGCTGTCACACACCCTGGCACCATTGGTACTGACTATGTTGTTTATGTCGACAATGCTGACAATCCTACACTAATTACCGGTTATCGTGACGAGAGTGTATGGTATAATGCTGAAGGTACAGAGATCCAGGATCCGAATGTATTGAATGTGGGCTCAGGTGTTTCGCCATACCTTACTGATCCCAGCCTTACAAGGCCTCCGCTGGAATCATTTACCGATTATGATCCTCAGATCAACGTGATGCCCAGGGTATCATTCTCATTCCCAATCTCTGATGTCGCGCTTTTCTTTGCTCACTATGATGTACTGACGCAGCGTCCGACTTCTAACCTTCGTTCAGACCCAAGGGTATATTATTACTTCGATAATATTGGTGGAACCATCAACAACCCAAGCCTGAGCCCATCCAAGACGATCGATTATGAACTTGGTTTCCAACAGAAGTTGTCCCCAACTTCATCACTGAAGTTTGTTGCCTTCTACAGGGAGATGAGGGATATGATCCAAATCTACCGTTTCACCGGTGCTTATCCTAAAGATTATACTTCTTATAACAACATTGACTTTGGTACTGTAAAGGGTATGACCATTCAGTATGACATGAGAAGGACAAACAATGCCAGGATCAGTGCATACTACACACTGCAGTTTGCAAATGGTACCGGCTCAAGTACTACTACAGCCGCTGCCCTCGTGGCCTCCGGTCTTCCAAACCTGAGGACTACCTTCCCACTTGCATGGGACCGTCGTCATAGTTTCAATGTATTTTTCGATTACAGGTTTGGAAGAGGCGTTGACTATAACGGACCAAGCATCAAACGTGAGAAGAAAGGAAAAGCTCCTCTTCAGGTGCTGAACAATACCGGACTCTCAATGACTCTAACTGGTGGTTCTGGTACGCCATACACCCGTTCACGTAACATATACAGCCAGTTAAGTGGTGGAACAAGGCTTCTCCAGGGTACTTACTACGGATCACGCCTGCCATGGCAGTTCCGTATGGACATCCGTGTTGACAAAGACATTGAACTTAAGATGGGTAAAGGTGAAAGACCTGGAAACCTGAACGTCTATGTGTCAATTAATAATGTTCTGAATACCAAAAATGTGCTGAATGTTTATCCTGCAACAGGTAACCCTGATGATGATGGATACCTGGCCGCTCCTGAATGGCAGCGTGAGATCAATGAGCAGCTTGATCCGCAATCGTTCCGCGACCTATATGCTATTTTCGTCGATCGTCCATGGTACTACAGCAGCCCAAGGACAATTCGCCTGGGAGTAATATTTAACTTCTAATTCTCAGAAGAATTCAGGATGAACACCTACATTATGAAAACAAAAAATAATACAGCAACCATGAAAAATATATTTCGCCATTTATTTATTGCTCTACTCAGCATAGCGCTGGTGCAGGGTGCATATGCAGAGGAATATAAGGGAGACGGAAGTAAGAGCCAGCAGACTGTTAAGGAGAGCGCTGCGGGTTGTGCTGCCGCATCAGGTTTCCGCTTCCTTGATGTAAACAATGTCCGTGGGAGGATCAACACCGGTGGAGACATGTGGTGGGATCTCCCGGGTGGTATCGGAGCCCAGTATTTTATCCCTAAAGCAGGTAGTGCTACCTCCCTTTTCTCCGGATCACTCTGGATCGGGGGACTTGATATTAACAATCAGCTCAAACTTGCAGCTGTGCGTTATCGTCAGGTAGGTAACGACTATTGGCCAGGACCTCTTACTATTGATGGAACTGCTTCTGTAGATGAAGCAACCTGTGCTAAATACGACAAGCACTCTTTGATCACTCGTGCAGAGGTTGATGAATTCCTGGGATGGTGGAACAGTGAAGACAGGGCCACAGAATACCCTGATTATAGTATTCCGCAATCAATCCTTGATTATCCTGCCCATGGTGATGTTGCAAAAGATCAGAGTTATTATCTTGCTCCTTTCCGTGATATTGATGGTGATGGCGATTATAACCCAAACCAGGGTGACTATCCATATTATGATATTACAAATGAACTTTGCCCTCTGAATTATGCCGGTGACCCAAGTTATGTTCCACAGGTAACTATGGAAGAAGAGCTGATGGGAACGGTAGAAGGGAGTATTCTTGTCGACCAGGTGCTGAAAGGTGACCAAACCCTGTGGTGGATCTTTAATGATAAAGGTAACTTCCATTCAGAAACCCAGGGTGCTTCTATCGGATTCGAGATCCGCGCCCAGGCCTTTGGCTTTACCACCAACGATGAGATCAACAACATGACCTTTTATTCCTATGAGATCATCAACCGTTCAACATTTACGCTAACCAACACCTATTTCAGCCCCTGGGTTGATACTGACCTTGGTTATGCATGGGATGATTATGTAGGTTGTGATGTTGGAAGGGGACTTGGTTACTGTTATAACGGTACATCTATTGATGGTTCCGGCGAGCCTGAAGCTTATGGCGACCAGCCACCTGCTATCGGTGTCGACTTTTTCCAGGGACCTTATATCGATCCTGATTTTCGTGATAACCCGGAATTTACCGGCGATTGCTCCATCATCAACTCACCATACCAATGGGATCAGATGGCAATTAACGGAGTAAACTTCGGAAACCAAATCGTAGATGATGAACGCTTCGGTATGCGCCGTCTGGTTTATCATAACAACTCCGGTGGTCCTCAGGGTGACCCGGGTATTGCTCCTGAATATTATAACTACCTCCGTGGATTCTGGAAAGATAATACCAGGATGCTTTATGGTGGTAATGCTCACTTCAATTCAGGCGCCGTTGGTCCTGAATGTGACTTCATGTTCCCCGGCGATTCCGATCCCTGTAACTGGGGTACTGCTGGTGCACCACCTAATGGTGGATACAACCAGAACGGCCTTTACTGGACAGAAGAAACAGCTGACAACAACCCTTACGATAGGAGGTTTATGCAGTCTGCCGGACCTTTTACCCTCGAACCCGGTGCTGTAAACTATATTACTGTTGGTATCCCCTGGGCACGTGCTACTTCAGGTGGCCCCTGGGCTTCTGTTGAACTGCTACGTGTAGTAGATGATAAATGCCAGAAACTTTTCGACAACTGCTTTAAAGTACTCGACGGACCAGATGCTCCAGACCTTAGCATTGTTGAACTTAATCAAGAACTTATTTTTTACATCTCTAACTCAAAAATTTCTAACAACAATCTGGAAGGCTATAACGAGTATGACAATACCATCACACAGCCCTTACCGGGTGGTGAAGATGGTGAACGTTCTGACTCAACGTATCGTTTCGAAGGCTACCAGATCTTCCAGGTGGCTAATGCCACTGTAACACTGGAAAGCAAAAACAATGCTGACCTTGTCAGGCTGGTTGCACAATATGATATTAAAAACGGTGTAGGGATGCTCGTGAATTACTACTATGATAAATCCATCGGTGGCAACGTACCTGTTGTTGAAGTTGAGGGTGGTGATAATGGTGTCGTTCACTCATTTCAAATTACAGAAGATGCTTTTGGTACTACCAACCGTCAGCTGACCAACTTTAAACAATATTATTATACTGTAGTTGCTTATGCCTATAATGAGTACATGCCTTATAGCCAGGAACCAGGCATCCTGAATGGTCTTCTCGGACAGATGAAGACTTACCTGGCCGGTCGTAGGAACATAAAAACTTATAGCGCTATTCCTCATCCAACTGTAAATGGTACCGTGCTGAACTCCGAGTATGGAGAAGGCCCGCAGGTAACCAGGATCAAAGGAAATGGTAATGGTGGTATGCTCATCGAACTTACTGATGAAACAACAGCTGAGATACTCAGCCAGCCTCCGGCTGATACAGTAAATAAGATGGGTAGCCCTGATTACCCCATTGCTTACAACGCTACATATGAATACGGACGCGGACCTCTCAATGTGAAGGTTGTCGATCCCCTGAATGTTATTGATGCTGAATATTTGCTCGAATTCACAGATGTTGGTTATGTTTCAGAAACAGATACCATTCAGATCGACACCGCAATGTGGATGCTGACAAATACTTTTAGCGGAAAAGTTTACTATTCTGATAAGGCTACGCAGTTTAATTACGAACAACTGTTCCTCGACCTTGGGCTCTCAATTCAAATTGGACAACCTGCAAATCCTGGTGACAGCGCGTCAGCAAATAACGGACTGATTACAGCTTATTCTGCTTACCAGGATAGCTCACAAAGGTGGATGTCAGGTGTTGAAGATATTGATCTTCCCAGAAGTCCTGCTGACTGGATCCGTTCAGGAACCTATCAGGATCAGGACGACCCCGCTAACCTGAATGACTGGGATGTCCCTGCGAATCCATATGATCCTGATGCTGTTTATGAAAAGATCGAAGGAGGTACATGGGCACCTTATATGATGACTGCATACTACGCACAAAATGATGCTGCGCCTGCTTTCAGCCGTATTTCAAAGGTTGACTTCCCCATGAGCGACATTGCCAGTGTAGACATTGTCTTCACTGCCGATAAATCTAAATGGACACGTGCCATAGTCCTTGAAATGTGTGCTGATGATGTTCTTGCTGAAGGTGGTGTTAAACGTTTCAACCCCAGGTCAGCACAATCAGTTGACAAGGATGGGAATTATGCACAGGCCGGTAGTGGCTCAAGCAGTGATCCTAATGATCCAAACTATATCGGTGAAACCGGAATGGGTTGGTTCCCGGGCTATGCCATCAATCTTGAAACAGGAGAACGATTGAATATCATGTATGGTGAGAACTCATACCTGGTAGGGGAAAATGGACGTGATATGATGTTCAACCCCACAGCAAATCAATATGACTTCCTCGGCACTCCATTGTTCGGAGGTATGCATTATGTATATATCATGGATCATACTACCCGCAAACCAAACAGTGATCCGAATACATACATATTCCCGGCTTACGATGCATGTTTGCAGTATAATACATTGTTCGATACTTTGGGCGCGCATATATTGTGGGAAGTCAGGTATCAATCCATGCTGTATTCAACAGCCATGTGGATAGGTATGCCGCTGGCAGTTGAAGGCGAAGAATGGTTACCTGACGGAAATGACTGGGCCTTGAGCATCAGGATGGCAAAACCTTATAGGAGGTATTTCTCACTACCATTTGCACCTGAATATGCCAGTGGGGACACAACTGATATGGATTGGCCAACATACTCCTTCAAAACTGAAGAGGTGGCTACTACACAATACAGTGCGTCGAAGGCAGAAACAGATCTCGATTATATCAGTGTCGTGCCTAATCCTTATTATGCATATGATTCATATGAAAATAATGCACTCGACCACAGGATCAAGATCACTAACCTGCCTCAACAGGCTACCATCACCATATATAATATCAATGGAACCCTGGTAAGGCAACTCACCAAGGATTCTGACGAAACCTACGTTGACTGGGATCTCAAGAACTTTGCAGGGGTGCCAATTGCAGGAGGTATTTACATCATACATGTTAAGACAAATGCGGGCGAAAGAGTGCTGAAATGGTTTGGTATCTTGCGTCCACCGGATCTGAACACATTCTAATGCATGTTTGAGAAAATGAAATTAATAACACTAAATATAGTAAGTATGAAGAGTTTTTATAAATACTTAATTACACTCGTCATAGTCGGTATGTTGATCATTCCGGAGAGCATGTATGCAGGGAATAAGGACCGTTCGGGACAGGCTGGAGCCACTGAGTTGTTAATCAATCCCTGGGCCCGTAGTTCGGGTTGGGGTAATGTTTCAACCTCAAACGTTACCGGACTTGAGTCCATGTTTATTAATGTTGCCGGTCTGGCTTTTACTAACAGGACCGAGCTGGTGTTCTCCCATACAACCTATTTGAAAGGATCCGACATCAATATGTTTGCATTCGGTTTTTCTCAGAGGATAGGCGACGCCGGAGTTATTGGTTTGAGCGTAGTATCGATGAGCTTTGGGGAGATAGAGGTTACCACACCTGATTCTCCAGAAGGGGGTCGTGGTACTTTCAAACCCAGTTTGATGAATATTGCCGTAGCTTATTCTAAAGCTTTCTCAAACAGTATTTATGGGGGTGTAACCATCAAGATCATTTCTGAAACGATTGCTGATGCCAGCGCACAGGGGATCGCCATTGATGCCGGTATCCAATATGTTACCGGTGAGATGGATCAGGTCAAGTTTGGTATTGCCTTGAAAAATATTGGACCGAGAATGAAATTCTCTGGTGATGGTCTGCTCCGCTCAGCCTTCCTGCCAGAACAGGATAATGCTTTCTCTATGAGCATGCCTTCTGAGTCGTTCGAGCTTCCCACTGCCCTGGATATCGGTGCTTCATACGATTTCTATATTGGTGACTGGAACAGGATTACCGTTGCTGCCAACTTCAGGTCGAACTCCTTCGGGAAAGACCAGTTCATTGGTGGTTTGGAATATTCCCTGAAAACTTACCTGATGCTCCGCGTTGGTTATACCTACGAGGATGGTATTACAAAAAAGGAAGACCGCACCACAGTTTTCACCGGACCAAGCGCCGGTATCACAGTGGCCGTACCTCTGAACAAAGAGAAAGGCTCTTCTATCGATATCGATTACTCTTACAGGGCTACCGACCCGTTCTCAGGAACACATAGTATCGGTGTTCGCGTTGTGTTCTAGGACACACTTAATTTAAACTTTTATTAATCACATAAATGAAAGGCCCTCTTGCAGGGTCTTTCATTCTTTTTCAAAACAAAGACAAGTTCGATGGATGAAGTAAAATATTATACTAAGGAAGGCTTTCAGAAATTGAAAGAAGAACTTGAACATCTCGAATCAGTTGAACGCCCTGATATCTCCAAGCAAATAGCAGAAGCACGGGATAAAGGCGACCTATCTGAAAATGCCGAATACGATGCTGCAAAAAATGCCCAGGGCATGCTCGAATTGCAAATTTCAAAACTGCAGAGTGAGATCCGGAATGCACGCATCATCGATGAATCAAAGATGGACACTTCCAAGGTGCTCATCCTGTCCGTGGTGAAAATCAAAAATCTGAAGAATAAAGCGGTAATGACATATACCCTTGTTCCTGAGAATGAAGCTGACCTCAAGGCCGGGAAGATCTCCGTGAGCTCTCCTATTGCCAAAGGCCTGCTGGGGAAAAAGGTCGGTGACACTGCCGACATCCAGGTTCCTGCCGGGAAAGTAACCTTTGAGATCGTAGAAATCTCCAGGTAAGTACCCCGTATCCTTTTCTGATTAAACCGTTAACTGAACGGAAGTTACCGCTTCCTTTTTTATGCTTGAATTCAGGTGTGGATTGTCATATTTTTTATCTCCATTAACAAAATGAGCTAAAACTAATAGACCGTTCTTTACATCTTCTCATTTTGTGCATAGCGTACCGAACCAAAAACCTTGAGATATGAAAAAACGCCTACCCTATGCACTCGTCATTACATTACTACTCGTCCCTCCTTACCACTGCCTTGGTAAAAAGTACCGTGGCGGCAATAATTCATCGCCCCCGGCAGAGATAAAACAGAATGCCGCAGGTTGCTCAGCAGCAGCAGGCTTTCGCTATCTCAACGTCAACAATGTCAGGGCTCGCATCAATACCGGTGGAGATATGTGGTGGGACCTGACAAACTTTTCACAGTATTTTATACCGGCTAACGGCAATGCCACATCTTTGTATGCCGGGTCTCTCTGGATTGGAGGCCTTGATGTGAATGATCAGCTGAAACTCGCGGCTCTGCGATTTCGTGGTAGCGGGAACGATTACTGGCCGGGACCACTTACCATTGATGGTACAGCTTCTGTAGATGAAGTGACATGTGCTGAATACGACAAGCATTTCAGAATGACCAGGGCCGAGATCGATGAATATCTGGGCTGGTGGCACAGTGAAGACAGGGCCACGGAATACCCTGATTACTCAATTCCTAAATCCATCCTCGATTATCCTGCTCACGGAGATGTTGCCAAAAACCAGAGCTATTATCTCGCCCCTTTTCGTGATGTAGATGGTGATGGTGACTATGACCCCAATGCCGGCGATTATCCCTATTATGATATTACCAACGAACTCTGCCCCCTGAACTTTGCCGGGGATCCAAGCTATGTGCCCCAGCAAACAATGGAAGAAACCCAGGCAGGGACTGTGCACGGCAGTATACTGGTAGACCAGGTGCTGAAGGGCGATGAGACGCTGTGGTGGATATTCAACGATAAAGGGAACTTTCATTCCGAAACACAGGGAGCCTCTATTGGATTTGAGATCCGGGCACAGGCCTTTGGCTTCTCAACCAATGACGAGATCAACAATATGACCTTTTATACCTATGAGATCATCAACAGATCGACTTTCACCCTTCAAAATACCTTTTTTAGCCCATGGGTTGATACTGATCTGGGATACTCTGACGATGATTATGTGGGTTGTGATGTTGCCAGGGGGCTAGGATATTGTTACAATGGGAAATCCGTCGATGGGAACTCACAGCCTGAAGCCTATGGCGATCAGCCACCTGCCATCGGTGTGGATTTTTTCCAGGGTCCGTATATTAACCCTGATGGTAGGGACAACCCCGAATTTACCGGTGATTGTTCCATCATCAACTCACCTTTTGAGTGGGACCAGATGGCCATCAATGGGGTGAACTTTGGCAACGATATTATCGATGATGAACGCTTCGGGATGCGGCGCTTTGTATATCACAACAATGACAACAGCCCGCAGGGTGACCCACGTATAGCTCCGGAATACTACAACTATCTTCGTGGCTTCTGGCGCGACAATACCCATATGCTCTATGGTGGGAATGCACATTTTAATTCAGGAGCGGTAGGCCCTGAATGTGACTTTATGTTTCCCGGCGACTCTGACCCCTGTAACTGGGGCACCCAGGGCATTCCCCCAAACGGCGGCTATAACCAGAATGGATTGTACTGGACTGAGGAAAATGCCGACAATAATCCCTTCGACAGGCGATTTATGCAGTCGGCAGGACCATTTACCCTCGAGCCCGGTGCTGTTAATTATATTACTGTAGGAATTCCATGGGCCCGGGCCTCCTCAGGAGGACCCTGGGCTTCTGTGGAATTGCTGCGTGTAGTAGATGACAAATGCCAGAAGCTCTTCGACAATTGCTTTAAGGTGCTGGATGGCCCGGATGCTCCCGACATGTCGATAGTCGAGCTCAACAAAGAATTGATCTTTTACCTCTCCAACTCACAAATCTCTAATAACTACCTGGAAGAATATTTAGAGTATGATAACACAATTACTCAGCCCCATCCGATCGACTCGACACAAAGGAGTGATTCACTTTACCGTTTCGAAGGCTATCAGATTTATCAGCTGGCCAATGCCACGATAACACTGGAAAGTAAAGACAATCCGGACATGGTACGACTGGTGGCTCAATTCGACATGAAAAATGGTGTGGGTATGCTGGTAAACTACTATTACAACAAGGATATCCAGGCCAACGTGCCCATCGTTGAGGTTGAAGGAGGTGATAACGGGGTCAGGCACTCATTTATGATCACTGAGGATGCTTTTGGCACGACCAACCGCCAGCTGACCAATTTCAAACAGTATTATTATACCGTTGTGGCTTACTCATACAATGAGTACATGCAATACAGCCAGGAGCCGGGCATTTTGAATGGACTCTTAGGGCAGAAAAAACCTTACCTGGCAGGAAGGAGAAATATTCGCACCTATACCGCAATACCACACCCAACCGTAAACGGGACCGTATTAAATTCCTCTTACGGGCTGGGTCCCAGCATCAGCAGAATTGAAGGGAACGGCAACGGCGGCATGCTCCTTGAACTTACCGATGAAAGCATGGAAGAGATCCTTTCCAGGCCACCGGCTGACCTTAACAATACTCTGGGAAGCCCAGACTATCCTATTGCATATGACGCTACCTATGAATATGGTTTGGGACCACTGAACGTAAAGGTGGTCGATCCATTGAATGTGATCAATGCTGAATACCGCCTTGACTTTACAGATGTAGTGTATTCGGAGGGAGATACAATCAAGATAGATTCTGCGCAATGGGTGCTAAAAAATATAGTTAACGGGGATGTTTACGTATCTGATAAGGACATCAATCTTGATAATGAGCAATTATTTCTTGATCTGGGCCTGTCCATACAAATCAATCAACCGCTGTACCCGGGTGACAGTCTCGCAGTTAACAACGGCCTGATCACAAGCTACGCCAGCTATCAGGACAGTTCGCACAGGTGGGTCACCGGTGTTGAAGACATCGACCTTCCGGGAAGCGCTGCTGACTGGATCCGGGCAGGAACCTACCAGGACCAGGATGATCCGAGCAACCTGAACGACTGGGATGCTCCTGATCATCCATACGATCCTGAATCAGTATTTGAAAAGATCGCCTCAGGAACCTGGGCGCCCTACCTCTTAACAGCATATAATGGCCAGAACAATACCGGTCCGTCATTTAACCGTAGCTCCAAGCTGGATTCCGATATGGCCGACCTCGCCAGCGTAAACATTGTTTTTACTGCCGACAAATCGAAGTGGACACGTGCCATGGTTATTGAGATGTGCCCTGAAAGCATTCTCTCTGAGGGGAATGCCAGGCGCTTTGAACTCAGGTCCGCTCCATCTGTCGACAAGGATGGTAATCCGGCAGCCGCCGGCAGCGGGCCAAGCAATGATCCGGACGACCCAAATTATATCGGGGTAGCTGGAATGGGATGGTTTCCCGGCTATGCCATCAATCTTGAAACAGGCGAACGTATGAACATCATTTTTGGCGAAAACTCATTCCTGGTAGGGGAAAATGGGCGCGACATGCTGTTTAACCCTTCGCCCAATCAATACGATTTTTCCGGAACACCTTTATTTGGAGGCATGCACTATGTATATGTTATGGATCATACCATACGAGAGCCAAATAACGATTCGAACACCTACATTTTTCCTGCTTATGATGCCTGCCGACAAATGCATACCCTCTTTGATACGCTCATACACCATCCCCTCTGGCAGGTCAGGTACCAGGCCATGCTTTTATCAACTACCATGTGGGTAGGAATGCCTCTTTCGGTTGAAGATGAAGAGTGGCTACCAGAGGGGAATGACTGGAAATTGAGTATACGTATGTCGAAGCCATACCGGAGGTATTACTCTTTACCAAACAATCCTGAATATGCCGGTACAGGAACAAACTGGCCTGCCTATGGCTTTAAGACCGAGGGTGTGGCAACAACTCTGTATAGTGATAGTAAGGCTGAGACCGACCTGGACCTGATCAGGGTAGTTCCAAATCCATACTATGCTTATGATAGCTATGAAAATAACGCGCTCGATAACAGGGTTAAGATCACCAATCTGCCTGAGCAGACTACAATCACCATATATAATATCAATGGAACGCTGGTAAGACAACTCACCAAAGATTCCGACGAAACCTTCATGGACTGGGACCTCAAGAATTTTGCCGGGGTCATGGTAGCCGGAGGCATATACATCATTCATGTAAATACCAACAAGGGCGAAAGGGTACTGAAGTGGTTCGGTATCATGCGCCCACCTGATCTGAACACATTTTAGGCGTTATATATTTGTGTATCTTTGATACTGTCCGGCTGCTGTACCGGGCAGTATCTTTTTTTATCCATAAATCCTTGTACCATGGCAAGCATTTTTACCAGGATCATTGAGGGGGAAATCCCCAGCTACAAGGTAGCAGAAGACGACAAATTTTTTGCATTCCTCGACATCAGGCCCCTGGCCAAAGGCCATACTCTGGTGATACCAAAACAAGAGACAGATTATATCTTCGACCTTGAAGATGAACTACTTGGAGAGATGATAAAATTCTCCAAACATCTAGGTCTGGCCATTGAAAAGGTTGTTCCCTGTAAACGTATGGGGATGACAGTTCTCGGCCTTGAAGTGCCGCATGCACATATTCATCTGGTTCCCATAAACAGCGTATACGATATCGATTTTAAAAAGCCGGCTGTTGAGATGAGCCAGGAAGAATTTGTTGAACTTGCAGCAAAGATCTCCGCTGCATATAATGATCAATAAGCCCGCTTATTCGTCCCCTCTATATAGTGTATAAAAGAAAGGTTGACCACCTTATTGCCTCCCGGGGTTGGATAATTTCCCGTAAAATACCAATCACCTTTATGATCCGGTATTGACCTGTGAAGGTCTTCAATGCTCTGATAAATGATCTTCAGTCCGGGTTTGAGTCCCGGTGGAGTCAGGAGCACGGCAATCTTATCAGAGATCTCCTGTGCAGTAAAGGGCTTATAAATTTCCTTCACATAGTTCACAATCTCTTCCTTGGGTAGGCTTTGCTGATCTTTGGATTTTCGGTACACTTCATTGATCACGTCCTGCCTTCCTGTTTCTTTCAGCAATTCGATGGCAGCCTTGTAAGCAATGAAATCGCCCAGTTTAGCCATGTCGATCCCATAACAATCGGGGTAACGTATCTGCGGGGCAGATGATGCAATGATGATATTCTTAGGCTCCAGGCGTGCCAGGATACGAATGATGCTTTGCTTCAAAGTTGTTCCGCGAACGATGGAATCGTCGATCACTACCAGATTATCGATACCCGGACGTATGATCCCATAAGTAACATCATATACGTGACCGACAAGGTCATCACGCTGACTATCCTGGGTGATAAAAGTGCGAAGCTTTACATCTTTTACCGCAATATTCTCAACCCTCGGACGGAAAGAAAGGATCTCCTGCAGCTTTGCGG